>CAJVYN010000027.1 GCA_913009355.1 uncultured bacterium
ATTTGACAGCCCCTTGTTTCGTTACTAAAATAGCAGCCGCTTATTGCCAACGAACTTAGAAAGGGTGGAATGATGGCTGATAACGTAATTGAGTTAAATGATGCTGGCTTTGATGAAACTGTTCACAACTCTGATGTGCCGGTGCTGGTTGATTTCTGGGCGCCCTGGTGTGGACCCTGTAAAATGATGACGCCTATTCTCGAAGAAATTGCAACCGAATATGCGGACAGGGCCAAAATCTGTAAGCTCAATACCGATGACGCCCGTGATAGCGCTATGGAGTTCGGCATAAGTGCGATACCGACCATTATTCTATTCAAGGGCGGCCAGGTGCAGAAAAAATGGGTCGGCTTAACCAGCAAAAAAGACCTCTCCACCGCAATTGGCGAACTGCTCTAATTGAAGCGCCGATGAATAGATGAGTGGCTAAGATAACGCATTCACGCATAAATCCATTTGTGAAATACAAGATAGTGTCGCACAAGATTGTATCTAAAGAACAGCTTTCAGAGAACGTTTTCACCGTTGAAATCGAAGCTCCGCTTATTGCGCAGGCCGCAAAGCCGGGCCAGTTTGTCATTATCAGCATAAACAGCGAATACAGTGAGCGGATACCCCTGACAATTGCCGATGCTGACAGTGAGAAGGGTACCATCCGGCTGATTTGGCAGCGTCTCGGCAAAACCACCGCCGAGTTGGCTGATATGCAGACAGGCGCCGAAATAGCTAACGTTGTCGGGCCGCTGGGCAGGCCGACCCATCTGGAAAATTTTGGCACAGTCGTTTGTGTCGGCGGCGGAATTGGTAACGCCCCTTTACTGCCCATCACAAGAGCTTTGAAAAAAGCCGGTAATAAAATCATCAGTATTCTTGGCGCAAGAAACAAAGAGTTGCTTATCCTCGAAGATGAATTTGCCCAAATTTCCGATGAACTGATAATTACAACTGATGACGGCTCGTACGGCCGAAAAACCCTGGTAACCGAACCGCTGAAAGAAATCTGTCAACGCAGTCAGGGTATAGCCCAGGCCTTTGTAATCGGGCCGGCAATAATGATGAAGTTCTGCTGTGAGGTTACAAAGCAGTTCAACGTCCCTACGCAGGTTTCGCTCAACACTATTATGATTGACGGCACTGGTATGTGTGGCGGCTGCCGCGTCGAATTCGACGGCCAGGCGAAATTCGTCTGCGTTGACGGCCCGGAGTTCGACGGCCATAAGGTCAATTTCGACCTGATGATGAAAAGATTGGGTGCATATAAAGACCAGGAACAAAAGGCCTACGAGCAGTATAAAAAACACAGGTGCAGAATAGGCCTGGATGAATAGATTGATTGTTTTCTGTCGATTACTTTTTAACATGACCGAAAAAGATAGACAAAAACTTTTGCAGCAGCTTCTTGAAAAGCAGAAAGCCGACGGACTTAAACCCGCTGACAGATACGAAATTCCCCCACAGGATATGCCGGTGCAGGACCCGGTCGAAAGAAGGAGCAACGTCAACGAAGTAGCGACCGGCTATACCGAAACGCAGGCCCGGCTGGAAGCGATGCGCTGCCTGGGCTGCAAAAAAGCCCCCTGCATTAAGGGCTGTCCGGTAGAGATAAGGATACAGGATTTTATAGTCGCTATTGCTGAGGGTGATTTCAAAAAAGCTCTCGCTATCATCAAAGAAAACTCACTTTTACCCGCTGTCTGCGGCCGGGTATGTCCCCAGGAAGTTCAGTGCCAGCAGACCTGCACCGTTGGCTTGAAATTCAAGGATGTCGGCAAAGCCGTTTCAATCGGCAGACTCGAAAGGTTTGCCGCCGACCTTGATGCAAACAGCGACAGCGTGCCGGCTGTAGCGCCGCGGACGGGAATGAAAGTGGCTGTAATAGGTTCGGGGCCGGGCGGTATCGTTGTCGCAGCAGATGCCAGAAGAGCAGGCCACGATGTTACTATTTTCGAGGCCTTCCACAAGCCGGGCGGCGTGATGGTTTACGGAATCCCTGAATTTCGGCTCCCCAAGGCAATCGTTCAGAATGAAATAGACGTTCTTAGTAAAATGGGCGTCAAAATCGTCTGTAATTTTATCGTCGGCAGAACGAAAACCGTTGAACAGCTCTTACAACAGGACGGCTTCGATGCGGTCTATATCGGCGTCGGGGCGGGGCTGCCAAGGTTTATGGGTATTGAAGGCGAATCCCTTGTCGGTGTATATAGCGCCAACGAATATCTCACCCGTTCCAATCTTATGAAGGCCTACGATTTTGGTAAAGGCGCCGATACACCAATCGCCCGCTCGAAGAAAGTAGCGGTTATTGGCGGCGGCAATGTTGCTATGGACTCAGCCAGAACAGCCGTTCGGCTCGGAGCCGAGAAGGTTTATCTGGTTTATCGCAGAAGCGAAAAGGAAATGCCCGCCCGAATTGAGGAGGTCCATCACGCAAAAGAAGAGGGTATCGAGTTTCACATTTTGCAGAGTCCGAAACGGATAATCGGCGATGAAAATAGCTATGTAACTGCTATCGAATGTCTCAAGTACCGGCTTGGCGAGCCGGACGAATCGGGCCGACGCAGACCCGTTCCTATCGAGGGTTCAGAGTTTAGAATCGACGTTGACAGCGTAATTATAGCTATCGGCAACATTGCAAATCCGTTGATTCGCCAGACCACGCCCGGCCTGGAGTTCAACAAGTGGGGCAATATCGTTGTCGATGAAAACTGCAAGACCTCGCTGGAGGGCGTTTATGCCGGCGGAGACATAGTCTTAGGCGCCGCTACTGTGATACTGGCGATGGGGCAGGGCCGAACCGCCGCAGCAGCGATGAACCAATACCTGGCAAAATTAGCGGATAGCGTTTAGTATTTAGGGGACAGTCATTCCTGCACCTGCTTTTGCAGGAATCCATAGAGCAGTCCGTGGTTTAATTTTTTTCTAAGAACCTGAAAAAAGTGTTGACAAATTGTCATCAATCTGTGATAATACTTTATGAGAATAATAAGCAGGGCAAGATTGAAAGAATTTTGGGCAAAACATCCTGACGCTGAACAACCGTTGAAATATTGGTATAAGAAAACTCAAAAAACCGAGTGGTTCAGCTTTGCCGACATAAGAAAAACATTCAATAGCGCCGATTCGTATAAAGAGATGGTTATTTTTAACATCGCCGGCAACAAGTATAGGTTGGTTGCCAAAGTCGAATACAGGCTGAAAATCGTATTTGTTGGTAAAATTATGACCCATGCTGAATACAGCAAAGATAAATGGAAAGGTGAGCTTTTATGAGCGTAACAGTTAAAGCAAAAAACGATAAAGGGAAATTGCCATCGGCATGGATGGATTTGCTTGACGAGCTTTACCCGCTGTATCCTGTCCGCAGCGAGAAGGATTATAAAAGAGCGATTGCAGCTGCTGACAAACTTATCGGGAGAAAACTTAACATCATCCAGTTGAAGTATCTTGACAGTCTGTCGATCCTGATAGAGACCTATGAGAAAGAACACTATCCGATTGATACAGCGTCATTGAAACCTGTAGACATTCTGAAGTATCTCTGTGAGGAAAACCACCTTTCTGCCTCGGACCTTGGCCGGATTCTCGGCGACAGGTCGCTTGGTTCAAAGATACTTAACGGCCAGAGGCAATTGAGCAAAGCCCATATTGTCAAACTCAGCAAACATTTCTCCGTCGAGCCGGGGCTGTTTTTCTAACAGAAATTACCAACTTTCCTAAAGCCGACCCGACAAAAAGGCTGCAAATTTTCTATGATTTTCCAATAAGTTTTACTCAAAGCCGTTTAAGTTTTTTTGTTGTTTAAGTTTTTTTATTGCCTCAAGCTGAATAATCGCTTCTCATATATGTTTTGCTTTGCGCAGTTTTTCCACGATGTTAAGGGCTATTTGATGTCGCCTGATACGTTCAGTAGGGCTCCTTTTGATATTGTCAATAAGCATAGAAATATCAATGCCGAAATCCTCTGCCTGGATTTTATTTATCTGCCTGTAATCGCCCGTTTTGCTAACATTTTTTCTCGTTGCCATAGTACAACAATATACAATCTTCAGTATTTTTTCAACGCAAAAGCCCCACCAACAAAAGAGGGCTGCAAGCAGCCAACTTGCAGCCCTTGATTTAACGCCGCCGCAATAAACCAATACCTCGCAAAAATACGAAATCAGGGGTCCCAGCCAAATTCTCGGGAACCCTGAACGTTTCGAGGAAATTTAAACGTGTTTGTAGTAGTTCTTTAAGTGGTTATGACGTCTATGCTTAGGTCAATCGCAAGCTGCCCTCCCCCAAATGCCAAACTTTTTTTCAAAAAAATGTTTTACAGATCGAATTATTCTTGTTAATCTTAATATTGTTGATGCAATACGGTGACTTGTAGGCTCATAGCCTCAAGATGTGCATTAAACAGATAACAATGAGGCACCGCTCAAAAATATTAAGGAGGCCAAGAAATGGCTAAGTCATCACAATTACCCCGCGAATATCGCATCCAAGTGTCGCAAGATTATGTACGCAGTATCAAACCTCCCCATTGTGAGGATCTTACAACGATCCACGCTTTTGTTAGGATACGAGACCTTGCGAATGGGGCCATTCCCGACAAGATCAATCCCAGAAGTCACGAAGTAATTAAAATGAACACTCGTGTCCCGAAAGCTATCAAAGAATCCCTAGAGGATGACCCGACGATTTTTCACTTGTTGAACAGAGGCTGTCTCATCTTGGCAAAAAGGGCTTGGTACAACAATCAATCCAAAACGCTTCATTTCATTGTAGAGTCTGAAGATGAACATGGAATGGTTGACGGAGCTACCACTGATCGTGTCCTCGCTCTTATGAAAAAAGAAACATCAATGGCAGATTTTTCAACATTAAAAGAAGAGGAGATACCCGACTTTTTCCAAGACTCCTATATTTACCTCGAGATAATTGCAGGTGACATTGAAAATGGACTCAGACTTAAATTGGCAGAAGCGCGGAACACAAGTATGCAAGTAAAAGAGTTTAGCTTGGAAGATTTAGGTCATGGATTCGATTGGCTCAAGAAAGTTCTCGAACGTTCTGAACTCATGGGAAGAGTACGCTATAGAGAGAATGAGCCAAATCAGGGTGATGTAAGAACCGTCTTAGCTCTATTAACTTTATTTCACCCTCAGTGGGAAATTGATGACAAAGACCCGATGGTTGCTTATACAGGTAAAGGTCGTGTCATTGACCTCTATCGCAAGGACGATTGGAGAGAAAGTTATAAGAAGCTAGCGCCTGTGACTGTTGATATTTTAAAACTATATGATTACCTGCACGTCAATTTTCAACGTCAATACATGAAGGCATATGGACGGGGTTCAAAGTTGGGAAGGAGGAAAGAAGTACGGTACATCGACCCTAAAAGAGCTAAGATGTTGCCCTTAACTCGACAGACTACTCAATATGTTTTGCCAGATGGATGGCTATATCCCCTTCTTGCATCATTCCGTATTCTCTTGGATTGGCCCAAGAGTACTAGAAATAAGGTAAAGTGGGAGATTAATCCATTTAAATTTTTCGATAAACATGGGCCTGAATTGGTTATGGATATTGTTGAACAATCTCAAGAACTCGGAAACAATCCAAACGCTGCAGGGAAGAGCCGTATGTTGTGGAGTGGTCTAAAAACAAAAGTTGAAAACCATATTTTAAAGGCAAGACAAGCTAAAATAAATTAGTCCAAATTAGATTCGGTATGCTCAGCAGGTAGGGGTTGCCCCATCAACGGCCGATTTTCGGAAATAGGCAGCCGGTATGGTGGGGCTCACCCTGCCACAAACGTCTGATTCTCTCCTGCGCATGATATCATCTCAAAACGATTTCATCAGGCACCTGTCCATTTTAAAAGTGCTTATCCAGCCAGCCAGACCTAACTCCGTCCCTGCTGTCGAAGTATTTGACAAGTTCTGACGCTTTTAGTATTATCTTCGTTCCTACAATTTTTCAGAACGCAATACGCAATACGAGATACGAATATGGAGGTTAGGCCGTTCAAGGCATTTAGATTCAATGAAACAGTCGTTGGCGAGGTGGGCGGCTGCATTGCTCCGCCTTATGATGTTATCGACCCTGCACAACAGGCCCGGCTCTATGAAAAAAGCGAATATAATATCGTGCGGATAATAAAGGGGCGGGAAACCAGCTCTGACAATGACAGCAATAATCAATATACAAGGGCTGCTGACTATCTTAATACCTGGATAAAAAAAGGCATCTTAAAGCAGGATTTGGCTGAGACTATCTATGCTTACGTCCAGAATTTCCAGCGGGCCGGCACTCAATTCCAACGCAGCAGTTTCATTGCTTTAGCTAAACTCGAAGAATTCGGTAAGACCGTCAGAGGCCACGAAGAGACCCTGAATTCGCCTAAAATCGACCGGCTCAATCTCACAAGAGCAACCGCCGCCCAATTCGGCCTGGTCTTTTGCCTTTACGAAGATGAGCAAAAAATCGCAGAGAAAATTATCGAGGCGACAGCGGCGCAAGATGCACTTGTCGATTTTGTTGATGAGCAGGGGGTGAGGCACCGGCACTTTGCGATAACAGGCAAAGACGATATTGCTGCAATAGCCAAAATGACGACTGATAAAAGCTGTATCATAGCGGACGGGCATCATCGCTATGAGACGGCTTTGGCTTATTATAAAGAAACTGCCAACCCGAAAGCCGCTTATCAAATGATTGCTTTTGCCAATACCCATCAGGATGGATTGGTTATTCTGGCTACCCACCGCCTTGTCGGTAATCTTGAAAGTTTCGATATCCGGAAGTTACTGGCCGGCCTGAAAGAAAACTTTGAAGTTACCGAAATGGAATCGAAGCAGAAAATGCTTACACAAATGAAAGCTGAACAGGCAAACGATAAAAATGCTTTCGGTATTTACAGCGGCAGAAACGCATACTATGTAGCAGTCCTGGAAAACAAGCAGGCAATGGATTCGGCTGCAGCCGAAAAGAGCAGCCCCTGGAAATCGCTCGATGTATCCGTACTGCATAAACTGATTCTGGAAGAGCTGTTAGGCATCGACGAGAGAAAACTGGCAGCCGGCAGCAATGTCGAATATATAAAAGACACTGATAATGCAATTGATGAATCGATTGCCAGGGTTGACGAAAGGTGTAAACAGGCGGCCTTTTTTATGAACCCGGTAAAAATGCAGCAGCTAAGAATGGTTACGGGCACCGGTGAAAAAATGCCTCAGAAGTCAACTTACTTTTACCCGAAGATGTACACAGGCCTGACGATTAATAAACTGTAACCGGCAGCCGGCGACTGGTCGGAAGGAAAACTATTTTTCCTGTGTCAGTTTCCGTTTTTTGCCTCGCTTTCAGAGGCGGCTTGGTAGGAATCTTTGAATTCCGGCGGGGCAACCTGTAATATCCTGTTCCCTGTAATCGATATTGCCCAGGCGCCCAGCGGAGCGGTAAGAATAATACTAAGCACAGCGACTGCGAGAATCACTTCCCCCGGGCCGGTGTTAAGTCCCGCCAATTTCATCGCCGCCAGCGGAGCGGCGCCGATGGCGGCCTGCACGGTTCCTTTAGGGCTATAGGATATTACAACGAACAATCTTTCTTTTGTCGTAAGATTGCTTCCCAGCAGGCACAGATAGGTGCCGATACTTCTGGCAATCAGCGCTATGCCGATTAGAGCGGCGCCGGCAAAGCCGGCCTTAAAAGCGACCGGGATGTTAACCTGAGTTCCGACCATAGTGAACAGAATGATTTCTGCAAAGACCCATATTTTACCGAGCTTCGCCGAAATTTCGTGGGCGTAGTGCTCATTTTTTTCCAGTATGATAAATCCGACACTCATAACAGCCAGCAATGCAGCGAATGGAATGATGTTTTCAAGTCCGTGCTCCACACGGATAAGCAATACGGAAATAGCCAAAATGGTCAGAACCCTTTTTGTAGAGCGCGGGTTGAAACGCTTAAATATCAGATACAATATCCAGCCCAGGCAAAGGCCTACGGTAATACCGAGAACGATAGAGACCGGTATTGCTATCAGTTTCGATGCGATGCTGACCTTTTGGCCGAGATAGATACCTACCAATCCGCTGTAAATAACAATGACGAATACATCATTAACTGAAGACGCCGCCAGTACCAGAGTAGGTATGCCTTTTTTCGCACCCATTCGGCGTTTTATGAAGTTAATCATCATTGGTACGACCACCGCGGGTGAAACTGCAGCGAGTATGCAGCCGAGTATGGCCGATTCCATATAGGTCAGCCCTAAAAAGCGGTGGCCAAGCAGGGTGATTGCGGCGGCCTCAAGGATTACGGGGACACAGGAGAGTAAAGCGGCCATTGTGCCGATGCGGGCCAGAGTCCTGCTGCTCAACTCGAAACCTGCCCGAAGGAGTATAACTATCAGTGCGATTTTTCGTAAATCCGCTGAAATTGCCAGCAGGGCCGGATTAATATTTCCCAGGACGTATGGCCCAAGGACCACTCCGACAAAAAGCATTCCCACAAGACCTGGAATATGCAGTTTGCGGAACAGCCAGTCAACCAACAGGCCCAATAAAATCAGCTCTGCTAAACTTACAGCCATAAATTTGGAGGAATAATAGGGGTGAGTATTTTTTTGAAGACGCAGTATTTACCGTGAGTCTCGAAAATAGGATTTCGACTGCTGTAGCGGTTTAAGATGTGATACACAAATCCGTCCTGGCTGAATCTTAATTTTTGCAGCATAATGCTAATTGAATACCTGAACTGCGGAAAAAGTCAAGTAAAATACTCCCAACCCACTACTACGCCATAGCATTTGATTTTGTAAGTTGAGATTGCTTCGCTTCTGTTTTTTCTTTTTTTTAATCTGTGTTTATCTGCGTTAATCTGTGTCTAAGTTTTGTTTTTTGTCTTTTGTTTTTTTTTTCGACACAGGATTAACACAGATTTACACTGTTTTTTTTACTAATTTTATCCCTGTCCATTCGTGGCTAAGCTTTTCCTGTATTCTGTCTCCTGTATTCTGTATTCATTTTTTCTCTGCGTCCTCAGCGTTCTCTGCGGTAAATTTTTTCTGTGTTCCGTAAAACAAAAAAACAATCAAAAAGCCATCCCGACTTCGTCGGGATTCCGCAATTTTGATTTTTAATCTTTGATTTTTAGTTTTTCGAACTGGCCATCGGTCAGTTTTAATTATTTAATTGTTCCAGGACAGCCCTGCGGTAATCTTCTTTTCCGATTTTCAGTCCAGCAAGATTATAATAATAGTTTGTTTGAATTTTTTGCGCCAGATATTCCCTGCGGTCCTGCGGAGCCGGATGGCTCGAAAGAAATTCAATCGGCCTGACCATGTTTTCCTCCGCCAGCATCTGCATTGTCTCGACCATTCCGTAGGGGTTATACCCCGCTTTGACCATGTACCCCAGGCCCGCCGTATCAGCCTGCCGCTCATCGTCCCTGCTGTACTTCAACGCCACAATCCGCCGTACAACAGATGTTGCCTGGACGAGGCCTCGCTGCGTATCTTCGGATATCACAGAGGAAAGCAGTATATCCAATCCAATCTGCTCACTCATCCGCACCGTGGTATGCCTTGCCGTTACATGAACCGACTCATGAGCAAGCACACCTGCTAATTGGGCTTCACTGTTCAATTTCTTCAGCATCCCTGTGGTGATATAAATATACCCGCCGGGCAGGGCAAAGGCATTGACGGAGTTATGCCTTAAAACCTTAAAGTGCCATTCCAGATTTGGTGCATGACCTGCCTGGGCGATGTTTAGGCCTACGTAATTCACATAATTTCCCAAACTGACGTTTTCTACAACACCTCCGAACTCTTTTTCAAGCTGTGGCGACCATTGCCGACCCAATGACACATCATTTCTTATATCGGACCCGAAGAGATTGAGCTGCGACTCGCCCGTTACAGGATTAACCGAACACCCCCCATAGACAAAACACAAAAGCGAACTAAATATTAACAACACCAGTTTTTTAGACATAATTATGCCCGCAATTACAATTGTAAAAATTTATGTTTGAAAGTCTGAGCAATATCTATTATAAAACTCGTTTATTTTAATGGTAGCGAAAACTATGACTCAGGGAAAATCCTGTCAAGAGTGCGACCATGAAAATCAATGCCAGGAGGTATATCGGCGGCTGGGCAAGACCAGGAACCCTTCAGTCGTTTTCAAAGTTGTGACGGCCTTATTGTTGCCGCTGGTGGTTTTTATCGCCGCTTTAGCAGCTTTTGAAGGGATTTTAGCCGGAGCGATAAATACAAAAGGGTTGCGAACAGCCCTTAGCTTCCTGCTGGCTCTGTCAGCAACGGCTATATATATATTGATTATAAAAGTGATAAACAGGCGATTTAGTAAAAATAAATAATCCTGGAATCTTCAACAACGAACTATGAACAACGAACTACAAACTAAAGCAAAATTTTCTTTCCCTGGCGGAACACACCCGCCCGGCAGCAAAGAACTCACCCGTGAAAGCAAAATCCAGCAGGGCCCTGCCGGCAAACAGGTTGCGATAATGCTCAGCCAGCATATAGGCGCGGTTTGTAAGCCGTTGGTCGAAAAAAAGGATCAAGTTCAGGCGGGGCAGAAAATCGGCGATTGTGACGCCTTTGTTTCGGCGCCAGTTCATTCGCCTGTTAACGGCAAAGTAAAAGAAATCTCCCTGCAGTCCCACGCTGTCCTCGGGCGCATCCCGGCGGTGATTATAGAAGCAGAAACTGAAAACAATCCACCAAAGCAGCCGTGCTCCGCCAAATTTACGAACGATTTTAATGACAACAGCTACTCAGCGGAGCAGATACGCACCCGGATACGTCAGGCCGGCATAGTCGGTATGGGCGGAGCCGGATTCCCGACATCTGTAAAAGTAGAGCCGAATCCCAAAGCGCCTAAAGAAACAATGATTGTCAACGGATGCGAGTGCGAGCCGTACATTACCTGCGACTATCGGATTATGCTCGAATGGACCAACCAGATTGTAGCAGGGGTCAAACTTGCCAGAAAAGCTGCCGGCTGCTCGGAAGTCTTTATCGGCATCGAAGATAACAAGCCGGCGGCGATAGAGGTTATGAACACCGCGTTGAAGACTTCGGCAAACAGCGACGGTATTAAAGTTGTTCCCGTCAAAACAAAATATCCACAGGGCGGTGAAAGGCAGCTTATAAAAGCGATCCTGAAAAAAGACGTCCCCACCGGCGGTATCCCGCCGATGATTGGCGTGCTGGTGCTAAATGTCGCTACGACAGCGGCAATTGCCGAGGCGGTAGTTACTGATTGGCCGCTGACCCACAGGGTAGTAACCGTTACCGGAGAGGGAATCGTCAATCCGGGCAATTACTACGTCCCTATCGGGACATCGGTCGCTGAGCTTATAGAATTCTGCGGAGGGCTGAGAGAAGAAGCTGTAAGAGTAATTCTCGGCGGACCGATGATGGGAATAGCAATTGCCGATTTGACAACACCTACTACAAAGACTACCGGCGCTGTAACCGTATTGACAGAAAAACAAATCGGCGGGGCAAAATTCGCCGGAATTCAAACGCCTTGTATTCGTTGCGGCAGATGTCTGGAGGCCTGTCCTGAACATTTGAACCCGACAAAAATCGCCCACGCTGTCAAAAATAATCTTTTAGACGTGGCAGAAAGCTATTATATCAGTGCCTGTATGGAGTGCGGCTGCTGCAGCTATGTCTGCCCAGCCAATATAGAACTGACCGGATATATCAAAACGGGCAAAATCCTTCTTGCCAGACAAAAGAAAAAAATACCACAGTAAAAGATTAATCGCAGAGAACTCTGCGGTAAAAAAGGAAAAAAAGGGTATATGCTTGAAAATATAACAGTTTCGCCTTCGCCGCATATCAGCAGGCCGCTTTCTACCCGCAGGGTAATGATAGATGTCATAATCGGCCTGGTTCCCGCTGTGGCGGCAGCCGGCTATTATTTTCGCGTCTATGCGCTTATCCTTATCCCCACCTGCGTTATTTCAGCAGTCGCAACCGAATGGCTCTGCAATTTAATCCGCAAAAAGCCCAATTCCCTTGGTGATTTCAGCGCTGTTGTTACCGGCATAATCCTTGCGCTGTCGCTTCCGCCGGGCCTGCCTGCCTGGGCGGCGGTAATCGGCTCTTGTTTTTCCATCGCGATCGGCAAAATGGTTTTTGGCGGACTCGGAGCCAATATATTCAATCCTGCTATGGTCGGCAGAACATTTCTAACCGCCTGTTTTGGTATGTTGATGACAAGCTGGATGGTCCCGGCTACGGTTGATTCGACAATGCCTAAAATCGCCTTAACAGAGGCAGGTACAAAGACAATAGTTGATGCGCGAACGCAGGCAACACCGCTGGCCTTGAGTAAACAGGCCATAAAAAGCAAAAGCGAAGCCAAAGTCGTTAACGAACAGTTTGAAGCTACCCTTACCGGCGGAATTGGCGGCTGCCTGGGTGAGACAAGCGCTTTGGCTCTTCTAATCGGCGGTATTTACCTGCTGATAAGACGGACGATAAATTTTCATATCCCGTTGGCTGTTTTGGCCTCTGCATTTGTCTTTGCAGCGATTGCATATTTGATTGATTCAAATGCCTATATGTCGCCCCTGGTGCACTTGACCAGCGGTGGGATGCTGCTGTGCGTATTCTTTATTGCTACCGACCCTGTTACCGCTCCTTTGACAAAAAAAGGGATGTGGATTTTCGGTATCGGGGTAGGAGCGATAACGATGCTTATAAGAATTGTCGGAGAATATCCGGAAGGCATAATGTGTGCTGTCCTTTTGATGAACGCCGTAACGCCCCTGATTGACAGATTCTGCAAGCTGGTACCGGCAGGAGGCAAACCGAATGCTTAAAATAAAACATTTTATCCAACAGAGCTGGCTGCTGATTGTTTCGTCATTTTGTTTCGGCCTGCTGATAGCGGTAACAAACGCCGCCTGGTCGCCGCGTATCGAGCAGAACCAGAAGGACAAGCTCAATAACCTGATGAGAGGCCTTATTGCCGACGCCAACGATTTCAAAATGGTGTTAGAAGCCGTTCAGATACCCGGCAGGAAGGGCAGGACAACTAAGACGGATATTTACGAAGCCGATGATGTTGATGGCAGAAGCATCGGGTTCGCATTCATTGCCTCCGGCCCCGGCTTTGCGGACAAGATTAAACTTGTGATAGCCGTTGACGGCAAGTGCGAGAAGTTTTTCGGCTTTGACGTGCTTTCGAGTAACGAGACGCCGGGCTTTGGCAGTAAAATCAAGGAAGATTACTACCGCAATCAGTTTAAGGGGGCGCCGGCAGGAAAACTGGAGCTTGTGAAAGTGGGAAAAACCGAAAAACTCGACAGCAAAATCGTAGCAATCAGCGGAGCGACTGTAAGCAGCGAAGCTGTAGTGAAAATATTCAATATGTATATTGATAAGGTAAAAGAGAAGTTGAAAGCGAAGGGACTAATCGACAATGGCCGCTGAATCTAAAGCCCTCAACCCAGGTCTTTACAAACAAACTCTGCTGGCTGGATTGTGGCGTGAAAATCCGGTCTTTCGGCTGCTGTTGGGAATGTGTCCGACATTGGCGGTTACCGCAGCGGTCAAGCCGGCTTTGACTATGGGGCTTAGCGTTATTTTTGTACTGATATGCAGCAATATCGTGGTCAGTTTGATGCGCAATCTCTTAAAGCCGCACCTGCGAATCCTGATGTTTACGCTGACGATAGCAACTTTTGTTACTATAGCGGATTTGTTCCTCAAGGCGTTTCAACCGGAAATGAGCGAGACGCTTGGCCCGTATGTGCCGCTGATTATTGTCAACTGCATTATCATTTGCCGTGCCGAGGCCTGTGCCAGTAAAAACGGCTTGGGTTTAAGTATCATCGATGCCCTGGGAATGGGCGTCGGCTTTACATTTGCATTGTGCGTTTTGGCAGGGATAAGAGAGATTCTTTCGACCGGTGCAATTTGGGAAATTAAAGTTTTACCCGCCGGCTTCGTACCGTGGGCGGCAATGAGTATGCCGGTAGGAGCGTTTATAACTCTGGGACTGCTGATAGGACTGGTGAACAAAATCAGCGGGAAGCAGGCGAAGAGTTCGTGCCATTAACTGCGATGAGAATGCCGGTGGAAGCGGTTATAACATTGGGACTGCTGCTCGGATTGGCAAACGAGATAACCAAGAAGAAATCAAAAATTAAAATGTAAAAATCAAAATGACATATAAAAATTCAAAAATGACACAAAGTGTCATTGCGAGTCTGCCGAAGGCAGGCGAAGCAATCCAACCATTCGCAAGTCAGAGATTGCCACGCCCTCACTTTGTTCGGACTCGCAATGACATCTCCATTTTACATTTTGATATGTAATTTTGATGTTTGATTTTTGATATTTAATTTTAGGGAAGATTTATGGATACGCTTAACATTCTGCTTATGGGCTTTATATCTATCGTCATAGTCAACAACCTTGTCTTGACGAAGTTTCTCGGTATCTGTCCCTATCTCGGCGTATCGGGAAGGATAGATATGGCCTTCGGTATGGGCCTGGCGGTAACGTTCGTTATAACCCTCAGCGGCACGCTGACCTGGCTGATTGACCATTTAATTTTGATTGGCACGCCGCTGGAGGTTACGCGGTATATCTGCTTCATATTGGTTATTGCCGGGGCGGTGCAGCTTGTGGAAATGTATCTGCGAAAATTTTTCCCCGCACTGTATGAAAGCTTCGGCATATTCCTGCCGTTGATTACCACAAACTGTGCGATTTTAGGATTGTGTCTGTTCATAAACCTCTGGGAGATTGATAATTTACTGGAAGCGGTTGTCCTTAGTTTCGGCGCCGGTATCGGCTTTACTTTGGCCATTTGTATTATGGCTGGTATTCGCGAGAATTTGAATTTAGCTGACGTGCCGACCTGCCTCAAGGGCGCGCCGATTACACTGATTACCGCAGGTATCCTGACGCTGGCCTTTATGGGCTTTGCTGGAATGATAAGATGATGTAGTTCATAGTTATGAGTTCATAGTTGATAGCCTATGGACAAACTACGAACAATGGACAATAAACAATGAACTATTTAGAATTGTGGAATAGTGCCTGGCCGGCTGGGCTGACAATGCTGAGCCTGGGCAGTGGCTTTGCGCTGATACTTTTAATCGCAAGTGAAAAGCTCAAGGTCGAAGTTGACCCGAAGATAGAGCAAATCCACGAGGCCCTGCCGAACCTTGACTGCGGCGCCTGCGGTTTTGCCGGATGCGGTCAATATGCGAAAAGCATTTTGGAAGATCCCGAATTACTCGGCAAATGTGCACCCGGCGGACAGGAAAGCACAGAGAAAATAGCAAAAATATTGAACCTTCGAATCAGCAACTCAGACGCTCCCAAAAGACCGATAGTTCACTGCCGCGCACACACCGACGAGAGGACTTATCACGCCGGGTACAAAGGCATTCCAAGCTGCACCGCTGCGAACGCATTGGCTAATGTTCAGGCCTGTAAGTTCGGCTGCCTGGGCTTTGGGGACTGTACCGTGGTCTGCAAGTTCGACGCTATTGATATTGTTGACGGTCTGGCCGTTGTTGACTATGAGAAATGTACCGGCTGTATGGCCTGCTCAAAACATTGTCCGCGCAATCTAATCGAAATGGCACCTTTCGGCTGTGAAAATATGATGACTGTTGCCTGCAGCAGTAAAGAAAACGGCAAAAGCACACGTGCAATGTGCAAGGTCGGCTGTATCGGCTGCGGCCTCTGTGTCAAACAAACCGATATATTTACAGTCGAGAATAATTTAGCCCGTGTGGATTACAAAAAATACCAGCCAACCGGGCAAACTGAAACCGCCCTTACCAAATGCCCGACTAAGGTAATCATCTATGTCGGCAAAACCGCCTCGCTTGTAACTTGTGAAACGTGAAGCGTATCTCGTAATTCTTTACTCTGTTACGCCAGTGGAATGACTGAATATCACTTACAGCCTTTTTTGCTGGTAATCTTAAAGCAAATTTGATAGAATTCGTTTATGGATGCGTTGACAGTTTATCAATTCATGAACCAGGAGATAGCGGAATGCCTAAGATAACCGGATATATTGAAAGAGATACAGAGACCGGCCTGTATGTAGCTGTTGTGCCGGGAATTCCGGGAGCACACACGCAGGCGGAAACTCTGGATGAGCTTCAGAATAATCTCAAAGAGGTGGTCGAATTATGTCTTGAGGAAATGGACCCTGAGGCCAGGAAACAAATACCTGAATTTGTAGGAATCCAGCAGCTTGAGGTAGCAGGTTGAGCAGGCTCAAGCTTATCAACGCCAAAACAATGGAGAAGTTGTTGCTTCGATTGGGCTTTGAGAAAGTTCGCCAGAAAGGAAGCCACGCCTTTTACAGACATCCTGATGAAAGAACCACTACCGTACCACATCACAAAGCAAAAGTGTTGGCCCGGCCTTTAATCAGAGAGATCCTGCGGGAGATAGAAATTACGATTGACGATTACAATAACCATTTGAAAAAGTTATAAAAATACGAACCATAATCTGTTTCGGTATGCCGGTATCATTTTTCCTTTACCCGTTTACGGGAAGATTACTTTATATATTTTTCTGTGCCGCTGGTCTTGATGAGCATGGAACCGGTTTTTGAGGGTATTAGAATCGCCTCGGCTCCTGGCATTGCTTCGATTAAGGCAAGACCCTTTTCAGCCCCCATCACGCTGACCGCCGTAGCCAGGGCATCGGCATCGGTTGCGTTTTTGGAAATAACCGTTACACTTGTCAGCCCACCGCTGTATCCGGCTTTAGTATTAACGATATGACTGTACCTCTTGCCGTCAATCAAGGTGAAACGGCGATAATCCCCGCTGGTGGCAATCGCAGCATCTGACAATTTCAAAACCAGCAAAGTTTTACCTGTGCCAATGACCTCTTTTGTATCGTTGGGGTCCTGCAGGCCGATTAACCAATGCTCTTTGCCTCCTGCTGGTACGCCGAAGCATCGAATATCGCCGCCGACATCGACCATTCCGCCGACCGCCCCGCACTCCTGCATTGCCTCCACCGCCTTGTCAATTCCGTATCCCTTTGCTATACCGCCCAAATCCAGCCGCATACCGTCAACTGCGAACTTCACCGTTCTGTTTTGCTCGTCAAGTTTTAGTTTTTCAAAACCTGTTTTCAACCTGGTCTGTGCGATTTCTTCTTCGCCCGGAGCGACTCCTTTATTCCCTGCCGAATGGAACAAATCCACCAACGGACCAACCGTAACATCGAAAGCGCCGTTGGTTTCCCGACTAAACGCCACGGCCCTTTGCAGGACTTCAAAAAGCGGCTCACTTACCTTAACCGCACCCTCGCAGGCGCGGCGATTCACCCGGCTCAATTCCGAATCGGCTTTGTAATCGCTCATCGAATTGTTCACCAGCTCGAGCTGCTCAAAGCCCGCCTCAATACATTTCTTAGCCGTGCTCGAATCCGCAGCAACGGCGACAATACGGGCGAATGTGCCCATAAGCAGGCGATTACCGCTGTCGGCCTCGACCCAACCCGACGGCCGAAAAAAGAACAACGCCACGACCAAAGAAGCGGCAGCAATAATTCCAGTCATAATCCTGGTATTTTTCTTATTCATACGAGTATCAGAAATCGAGTATCGAGAATCAATTATCAATTGTATAATGCTTTTGTGAATAAAAAACAAGT
>CAJVYN010000028.1 GCA_913009355.1 uncultured bacterium
AAGATGTGGTGGTTGTGATGATATAGCGACGAGCGTAGTGGAAGTGATGGTGGGGGTGAGAGCGATGTTCGGGGTGGGGGGGGTGGGGGGGGTGGGGGGGGTGGGGGGGGTGGTGGTGTTTTTTTTTTTTAATGATACGGCGACCACCGAGATCTACACTCTTTCCCTACACGACGCTCTTCCGATCTAGGGCCATCCAACAAGCTCCTGTTCATAAAGTTTGTCGAGTTCTGTGCCTGAAGACACAATATGATTAAGAGACGATTGAATACTTAACGGGCCGATGCCATCCGTACAGAATACATCCCAGTTGTAAAAGGGGCCCCACTCAGAATTTGGCCGTATATCTGCGGCAACCCTGGCAGAGCCAAAACTGTTTCCACGCAAGGGAGTTTCTGTGAATGGAATGTACGAAAGAGCTTTATTTACGGTGCTTTCAGCATTTACTGTAATTTCAGCTTGAACAGGGCGCAATACAGGCGTAGCTGCTACAGGCGGACGCAACTCAGTCAAATTCAAATTTCTATTCGCCTCATAGTCAAAAACGCTAAAATCCCGGGGTATAACATCATATTGCCCATACTGTTTCGCAGTAATTGCTGAATACTGAATTGAATCAAAGGAAAAAGCAAAATCTTCTCCCGCTGACGAAAGTAGATACGGTGTTGGGTAAATTTGGCGGGGAGTTTGCAAAACATTTGTTATCCTTACGGTCGGCCCTATAAGCCCCGCCTGTATGTTAGTTGCCATTGACACTGAAATGATTGTGGTAATTACAAGTTTTAATGTTTTCTGAGTTGCCATTTTGGCCTCCTTTCAGTATAAGTTTAGTATCCATGCTTATACATTTGACTTTTCAAAGTAACACTTCACTCTATTAGTCTAAACGTTCCGTCCGATAAATTCGTTCCGGGGTATTTTAATGCGTATAAGATACTCGGACAGCAAAGCAGAATTATTATGGAAATCATAAGTTGTTATAATTTGCTGCAGTCTCGGAAAAAAAATTTATTTTTGGAACGATACGGCAGTCTAAATCGTTCAAAATGGTATGAAGCAAGTTACATTTTCTAAAGGAGATTTTAAGATGAACCACAACAAATCTAACCACTCAAACAAAGACCTCGTATGCGGCAGAATTATCAACAAAGTGAAGGCGGTAGCTACTTACCGCTATAAGGGTAACATCCTTTATTTTTGTTCGGTATGCTGCCTCGATAAATTCGCAAAACACCCACGGCATTACCCTGGTAAATCTCACCACAGGAAGCTTGCCCCGCGGATGAAGCTGCCGATTAACGGTATGAAAGGATTCCATCCCTACAGCGCAGGTATCTGTCAAATAGGTAACAGATGTTAGGAAGTGTGATATGGAAGCACTTCGAGAGCCACGATTGTGGCATCATCTTTAATTTTACCACTGCTGCGTTGGGTAGTTTCTGCCATTACAGTTGCAACTTGCCCGGTTAAGCTTAGATCGACGCAGCTAAGAAGTGTTTTTTCCAAATCATAGGTCTCAGCTTTGTCCTCGGCGGCCCCAGCCTCGATGACTCCATCGGTATATAGGAATACCCTGTCGCCTGCAGACAGACTTATTGTGTTTATCGGCCAGGTTGTTTTGTGGAAGACACCGAGTAATGGCGCCGTAGAAGCTAAAGTTTGGGCCTGATTTCTGGTGAGCAGCACTCCTCCAGGATGTCCCGCAGCACAATAGCTCCAGGACTGATCGATGTGATTCCAGATGCCGACACAGGCTGTTACAAATTGTCCTTCGGGTATGCAGTCAAGTAAATCCGTATTGACAAGCTGCATGGCTTCTGAGAGATCATTCTTTTCAGCCAGTCGGCGGTGCAGTGACATTTTGACCACCCCAGTCAGCAAAGCAGCACTTATGCCGTGTCCGCAGACATCTAAAATAACAATGGCTGTTCTGCTGTCCGTCAAATTAAACATATCGTACAGGTCGCCCGCAACGTGGTCGGCTGGTCGGTATTTGGTGGCTATAGACAGCCCTGTTATGGCTGGTTGTGATGTGGGAAGCAGGTTTGTCTGAATTTTTCTGGCTTGCTCAAGTTCAGCGGTACGGTTACGCTCGTATGTTTCCAGTTGTTCAGCCATGTAGTTAAATTCATCTGCCAAAAGGCGAAATTCAGCGGGGCCAATAGGGATGGAGCGGGCGGAAAAATTTCTTGTCGCCCATTCTTTTGCGGCAGTTGCCAGATTAGTAACCGGCTTGATTACCCAGATATTTATAACCAGATATATAAGTAATATAATGGCAATGGCTGTTGCCCCGGTAGTTAAGCCGCGACTGATTAATTGGGCTTGCAAGATTGCTTCCATCTGGTCGAGATACTGGGCAAGGATAATAGTGGTTCCATCTTTGTCCTTGAGTCTAACTTGAGCGAGTCTGTGCTCACCTATGCGAAGGATTTGTTCCTGCGGATCGGCAGAAAGCAGGGTTTGCTCCACCTCAATACCGCTGTGGTAGCGGGTACTGGCTAAAATTTCCCCTTTGTTGTTCAGCACGAGAATGTGGTGGCCGGGAGAAATATATTCGTTCATCTGTGCACAAAGATCATTGATATACTGGGCAAATTCCGGCTTTTCCACGATACGGGAACGAGCTACCTTCAAGGCATGAGCCTGTTCTTCCAGAGATGCCAGCACATCCTCAATGTACCGGCGATAATCTCGCCGATAATCTACGAATATCCCCACACTAAGTACCATTAACACTGTCAAAACCACTAAGGCGGTCAATCGAAATTGCAATGTCGCTCTATGGTCTGAGTTTTTTAAGTGTGCGTAATGTTTTTTTTCCACATTCATGGCCTATGATTGGAGTGAGATAGTGCACGCAAACGCTTTTGCAAGGTACTATGGAGATGAATTTATGTATAAAAACAACACTCCACGAAAAGCGCTAACATTTGGCCTTAACTACTCGCATCGGAATTCTTGTTCGTAAAGCCAATTTTTAATTTGAACTCTTGTCCAGTACACGTTGTTAAGGTAAGGCAGAGCAGTTTCTTCAAAACTTTTAGTCTCAGCCCTCAAAGTTGTCTATTCCTTCTACTTTCTAAACGTTTGAAACAGTCGATTCGTTCCCAGCAAAAAACACTCAGAGCAAGAAACTATTTCGAGTATATAGCTGAATAAGGTCTATATGTCAAACAGCTAAAAGAGATTACGGCAGGCAAAAAAAAATAAAAAAAATTGTTTTTCTCATAATTCTCTCATCTTTATCCTGCTAATATGGTGTTCAGTAATACCGAGATAGGTGCAGCCGAACTGGGCAGGGCAGTCTGACCACAGTGGCAGGCTGTGGAACTTTTAAACTTTTTTGCATAAGGAGATTCAAAATGAAATGGAAACACTGGAAAACGATTAGTTTTATGGTTTTGATTGGAGTAACTGTGTGCATTGCGGCATACGCAGGCAGACACGAGAGAGGGAAGAACTCGCTTCCCGCTGCGGTGAAGACAGCAATCCAGGCCCTTTACCCTGAAGCAGTGATTGAAGAGGTAGAAGTGGAACGCGAAGGCCTGAAACTTTACGAGGTTGAATTAGAACAGGACAACGGGCAGGAAGTTGAGGTGACGGTCTCGTCGGACGGTACCATTGTGGAAGTCGAGACTGAGGTGGCTATGGGAAGTATTCCCCAGGTCGTTGCCGAAGCGATCGCTCAAGTGAGTGAAGGTGCGAAGATAAAAGAGATCGAGAAGGAAGTTACATACGCGGTTGTCAGGTTAGTGAATCTGGATACGCCCCGGACTACCTACGAAGCGGAACTGATTAAGGACGGCAAGAAAAGCGAAATTAAAGTCGCTGCCGACGGAACCGTTTTGGAACTGAAGACTGAGAACGACGACGATGACTATGGCGATGATGATGACGATAATTAAGGACAAGAAAAATACTGACACATCAAGTTTTCAGAGCTAAAATATATACCGCTGAGTTATAGACTGTTATTGCTCAGCGGTATTTTTTTCTTGTTATGAGTACTCGGATGCGTTTACTGCTTATAGAAGACTATCGGCCTTTGCAAAAGTCGCTCGCCAAGGGGCTGCGGGAGGCGGGTTTTGCGGTGGATATCACCGGCGATGGGCGGGAGGGGCTATGGTACGCAACGAGCAATGACTATGACGTGATTATTTTGGATCTGATGCTGCCCGGTATGGACGGTCTGAGTCTGCTCAAAAAGCTCAGGGCTAAAGGCAGACAAAGCCACGTGTTGATTCTAACGGCTAAAGATACTATAGAAGACCGCGTAACCGGTCTGGACATGGGGGCGGACGATTACCTGGTCAAGCCGTTTGCGTTCGAGGAACTGCTGTCGCGGCTTCGGGCACTAATGCGTCGAAGATATCAGGAAAAGAACTCCTGCATTCATATCGAGGAGATGCGGATTGACCTGACGACGCAGCGAGTTTGGCGCTGTCGGGAGGAACTTCAGCTTACAAGGCGCGAATATGCGCTTTTAGAATACCTGGCTATGCGGGCAGGCCAGACGGTATCCCGCACAGATATATGGGAGCATGTGTACGAATTCAACTCGTCGGCGTCAAGTAACGTAGTGGACGTATATATTGGTTATCTGCGCAAAAAAATCGAACGTCCTGGTAAGCCTGCTCTGATTCGTACCGTCCGGGGCAGAGGCTATATTTTAGGAGCACAAGTCTAATGCGTTCACTACGGGCTCGTCTGCTTGTGGGTATGATTAGCGGCATACTGCTGCTATTGATTGTTTTCAGCGTCATAATTTATACGGTGGTACGTCGCACGTTAGTTAACCAGTTCGATGCGTCACTGGCGGCCACAGCCCAGATATTGGCGGCTTCGGTGGAACAGGATGGTGACAAGATTGAGTTGGAACTCGATATTCAAAAAATGCCGGAGTTTCAAAGGGTAGAGCATCCGGCTTACTTCCAGTTATGGAGGCATAACGGCGCCGTGGCAGTGCGGTCTGCCTCGTTGGGCACAGATGATCTTTTACGGCTTGATGGCTCTCTTGACGCACCGGTTTTTAGAGCATTACAAACCAGGAGCGGTCAACCCGGGCGAGCTGTCGGCTTCAAGTTTGCCCCGAAGATAGAAAGTCGCGGGCGTAAACGTTACCAACAGTCAGCAGAACAACAGTTGCTTACCCTGGTAGTGGCTCGGGATGCCAGCGGTTTACAATACCAGTTGCGGTTCTTGCTCTGGCTTCTATTGCTTGCGTCGCTCGGCACGATCGGCCTATCTTTGCTTGTTGCAGTCTTTGTGGTCAGAGAGGGCCTTAGCCCGCTGAATTTACTTGCTGCCGAGATAGCGGTTATCAGAGAAGATAACCTGGCAGTTCGGGTTGGTACTGAGCGTATGCCCGCAGAGATGGTACCCATCAGAAAACGGCTCAATGAACTATTGTCTCGGCTGGAGGCTTCGTTTAATCGTGAGCGGCGGTTTACTGCTGATGTCGCCCATGAACTGCGCACGCCACTGGCGGGGATACGCTCCAGCCTCGAGGTAACTTTGAGACGCACTCGCGATGTAAATGAATATCAAGCGTCACTTTCCGATTGTCTGACAATCGCCCGAAATATGCAGGCGATGATGGACAATCTGTTGGCACTTGCCCGTATCGATGCTCACCAGATTACTTTCCGAAGGGACAGGATTCAACTGGCTAAGCTGGTAAATTCCTGCTGGCGGCCATTTTCGGGCAGGGCGATTGAACGCAGCATCGTTTTTGAGAATCGCATACCTGGCGAAATGAACTGTGAATCAGACCCCAATCTACTGTCCATAGTGCTTTCAAACCTTCTGGACAATGCTGTCGAATATACCAACAAAGAGGGTCAAATTTGGACAGCGGGTCGCCATGCTGATAATTCGGTGGAAATCACTGTTGCCAATACCGGCTGTCGGCTCACCGACGAAGAAGCTTCACAGGTATTTGATTGCTTTTGGCGAGGTGATTTATCTCGCACGAATACGGGTATGCACTGTGGTTTGGGCCTGGCTCTGGTTCAAAAAATCATCAGAGCATTAGGCGGCTGCGCTGCTGCTGAGGTAACAAGCACAGGGATATTCACGGTACGGCTGAGTCTGCCAGCCAAAAGAGAGTCGCTCAGCATCCAATAGCGAACAGCTCTTTCCTTCCATTATCTTTTCCTGACTTTACTACGTTGTATCGAGACGCTCATTCCCGATACCCACCTTCAATTTGAACTCTTGTATGGCGCAGTAAAGTACAGGGACCACGAATATGCTTATGAGAACGACTAACATACCGCCGAAAGATGGAATTGCCATAGGGACCATCACATCGCTGCCTCGACCGACGGAGGTTAAAACCGGTACCAAAGCTAATATGGTGGTTGCTGTAGTCATCAGGCAGGGACGCACTCGCCGCTGTGCCGCTACGATAGTAGCTTCTCGCATTTGCTCAATTGAAGCGGGTTTGTGTTTCCTGAAAACCTGATCCAGGTAGGTGGATTGAATCACACCATTATCAGAAGCAATACCGAACAATGCCAGAAAACCTACCCAGACCGCAACGCTCATATTAATTGTGTGCACCTGGAACAGTTCACGCATACTGGTGTCAAAGATTGAAAAGTCTAGGAACCAGGGCTGAGAATACAGCCAAATCAATATAAAGCCTCCCGCCCAGGCCACGAATATGCCTGAGAAAACCAAAAGGGTGGTAGGAATCGATTTGAACTGGAAGTATAAAATAAGGAAAATCATAAACAGAGCTAATGGAAGCACAATCGCCAGCTTCTTTTGAGCACGGATTTGGTTTTCATAACTTCCGGCAAAAGTATAATTTATTCCTGGCGGAATCATTAACTCCCCGCTGTCAATCTTGGACTGTAGGTAAGCCTGACATTGCTCGACAACGTCCACCTCCGCAAAGCCCGGCTTCATATCGAAAAGGACATAGCCGGTCAGGAAGGTGTCCTCGCTCTTTATAACCTGCGGCCCGCGAACGTAGCGAATTTCTGCAATTTCTGTAATTGGAATTTGCTCTCTGCCGCCTTTGGCGGGCACAAGGATCCTTCCCAGGGTTTCAATCTGGTCTCGCAGCTCACGCTGATATCGTACACGGACAGGAAATCGCTCACGCCCCTCAACAGTAATAGTAATCTTTTTGCCCCCAATAGCAACTTCGACTACGTCCTGGAAGTCGCGTATTTTTACGCCATAGCGGCCCATAGCCGTTCTGTTGGGAACTATCTCCAGATATGGTTTTCCAATGATTCGGTCGGCAATAACCGCGGCAGGCTCGACGCTGGGCACTTCTTTCAAGAACCGCTCAATTTCCAGCCCCACCTTTTCGATTGACTCAAGATTGGGGCCTTTAATTTTAACGCCCATAGGCGCCCGCATGCCGCTCTGGAGCATAACAATTCTGGCAGCGATGGGTTGGAGCTTTGGAGCCGAAGTGCTTCCGGGAATTTTCGCAGCCTTGATTATCTCTGCCCAGATGTCATCCGGTGTCTTGATATAATCGCGCCATTGCCTGAACGGCAGTCCATCGGGATCTGGTATAAGTTCGGCGTTTTCGTCGAGGGCAAACCTTTGGCGTTCTTCATCATATCTGAATTTGACTCGGCGTCCCTCCTTATCCGTAATGTACTCCGGTTTATAGTTAATAACCGTCTCAACCATTGAAATGGGCGCCGGATCCAGCGGGCTTTCCACACGTCCAATTTTACCTACAACGCTGTCTATCTCTGGAATGTTGCGCAAAGCCCTGTCCTGTTTGGAAAGGACATCCACTGCCTCACCAATCGAGGCGTGAACCATTGTAGTTGGCATAAACAGGAACGAGCCTTCATCCAGCGGCGGCATAAACTCCTTGCCAAAGCCGGGAAATTCCTCACTGCCTTTAACCCAGAAAGTGGTTGACCGAGTCGTTTCCTGGTCAATTCCAACCTTCTCTGCTATACCGGGAATCAGGCCAAAGACGCTGTCGAATCCCAGCCATGCAGTAAAGCCAAAAATCAGTATTACGGCAACGAGCGAGAGAAAGATTGCTTTGTGCGCCAGGGCACTGCGAAGAAGAGGCTGGTATATAATCTGGAACAGTTGGAAAAAACCCAACAGTACACTCACAAGAATGGCCACGAAAATGAAATTGAGCAGTAATCCTTTCGCAGGGCCAAGCGGTTCCCAGGCACGGCTTAGGAGCAAGCCAATTAGTGTTACTATCAAGCCGTTTGCAATCCAGGGGGCTAATTTTCCTAATCGCTGTGGCAGATGGCTCTTGAAAATACTATAGGCGGCGAATAACAAAAGAAGCATACCGGCGAAAACGACCATTATCGAACCCAGCCCTACGCCATAGATTGTTAGGGCCATGCCGGCAAAGGCGACTGTTCCATAGAGAAATCTGCGGAGCTTTTGGCTGGAAACTTTGCCGGCGAACAGAATCAATGCACCAGGGGGAAGAATGGTCAAGGTAATGATAATCGAGGCTACCAAGGCAAAGGTTTTGGTGAACGCCAGCGGTTTGAACAGTTTGCCCTCCGCACCAATCATAGTAAAGACAGGCAAAAAGCTGATGACCGTAGTGGCAACAGCCGTTACGATGGCGCTGCCGACTTCACTGGCTGCCCGGTGAATGACTTCCAGCCGTGGAGCCTCCGGCGGGGCATCGTCGAGGTGACGCAATATGTTCTCGCAGATGACGACCCCCATGTCCACGATGGTCCCTATAGCGATAACAATACCCGACAAAGCTACAATGTTTGCATCCACACCAAAGTACTTCATACCAATAAAACATAACAGTACCGCCAAGGGCAGCATACCACTGATAAGAATGCTGCTTTTTAAATGCATTACCATGATGATGACAACTATACAGGTAATAAGGATTTCCTGTATCAATGAGTCATTAAGTGTACCAAGGGTTTCATATATCAGTCCTGTGCGGTCATAGAACGGTACAATAGTAACATGGCTGATATTGGCCCAGCCTGGCCAATTGTTTCTGTCGGTCGTCCTGAGATACTTAAGCCATGCTTTATGATTTATTTTAGTATCTATGTAGGCCTCGAAACCATTGGCCTTTGCAAAGGCTCGAATTTGTTCAGGGCTTACTTTGGAATTATCAATCACTACCTTCGTGGATAAGCCACTCGAAATATCCTTAATTTTTTGTTTCACATTCTTGATAACGGCCAGGGGGTTATCACCGTATCGAGCTACTACTACTCCGCCAACCGCCTCAGCCCCATCCTTGTCCAGTGTCCCGCGCCTAAGGGCCGGACCAAGCGAGACAGTTCCAATTTGCTTTATGCTGATGGGAACGTTCTCGTTGACCTTGATTATGCTGTCTTCGATATCCTTTACACTTTCAATAAATCCAAGCCCACGGATGAAATACTCTACACGGTTGATCTCAATGCTCTTGGCGCCGACGTCGATATTTGAGCCTTTGACTGCGGTGTAAATTTCAGGCAGCGTAACGTTATATGCGCGCATCGCATCCGGGTCGATGTCTATCTGGTATTCGCGTACGAAGCCGCCGATTGATGCAACTTCACTGACTCCATCAGCCGCAAGGAAAGCATAGCGTACGTACCAATCCTGGATTGTGCGCAACTCCTCGAGGTCCCAGCCGCCTACCGGGTTTCCGTCCGGGTCGCGACCTTCGAGGGTGTACCAGTATATTTGCCCAAGAGACGTTGCGTCCGGCCCGAGTACCGGCTGAACACCTTCGGCGAGCCAGCCGGCGGGCAGACTATTCAGTTTTTCTAACACCCTTGTTCGAGACCAGTAAAACTCTACGCCTTCCTTGAAAATGATATAAATGCTGGAGAAACCAAAGAACGAATAGCTTCTTATGGTTTTGACGCCGGGAACGCCCAACAATGAAACCGTCAACGGATAGCTGATCTGGTCTTCCACATCCTGAGGTGACCGGCCCATCCATTCGGTGAAGACAATTTGCTGATTCTCACCAATATCCGGGATTGCATCGGTGGGAACAGGGTCACGTGGAAAGCCTCCCAAATTCCAGTCAAACGGTGCGACATAAATTCCGACAAGAACTATGAATATCGCCATCAAGGCCACAACAAGCTTATTGGTCAGGCAAAACCGAAGCAATTTACCAATAATCGATTTTTGCTCTATCGTAAGTTCCGTGTAATCTTCAGTCATGCTGACGGCCTCCAATGTTTTTGTCGTCGGCAGGTCTGATTACATCGACAACATCTCCGCATTGCAGCATTACCGAACCAAGGTAGGGATTATGCGTATCCTTGTCCTGCTGAAGCCAGGTGGCGCCTTGGCCGTCAAAAGCCATAGGACACTTTAACTGATAAAGCGTCGATTCGCCGGGCGGGCCAAATTGTCTTCCGAGAACAAACATTTGTCCTGAGAGCATTGCGAAAACCTGGCGGAGCGACTCAATATTTTCGGCACTGGACGCATCTGAAAGGATTATCTTCAAAGCTGCAGACTGCTTCATCCACCTCTGCTGGTTCTCATCGGAAAGCAGCTTCATATCGATGCCGGCAATGGCCTTTTTTATCTGATCTGCAGCGGTAATGCCCTTGTCAAATTTATCTTCAGCAAGGACTTTTTGCATCTCGAAATATCCGTCGAAGACTTTTCCGAGCTGTTTGAGAAACTCAGGCTCAACAGCATTGTGGGTTTTCGGCTTCGTCATGTCCATCAGGCCGAACTTTGCCTTCAGCGAGACGATGTTTGTTTTCAGAGATTCAACTATTCGCTCAACTTCTTGTAGAGTTTTTACATCTTTTCCTTCGACTGCATCGTTATTCAAACGCATCAACATTTCAGCCCAGAGCATATGCCAACGACCTTCGAGCATTTCCATGTCTACTGCTTTGACAGCTTTTTGCAATCCTTCGAAGGCAAAACGTATTTCAGAAATATCCTGTTTTTTATAAGTATCAGTAATTTTTTTTGAAGCACGTATTATGTCATAAAGCTGTTGTCGAGAAATTGCTGATAGAGCCATTGAGTTTTTCATGCCGGTGTCAGATTTAGATTTAGATTTAGAACCAGACATATCCATACCAGCGTGTCCGCCGCCGCCCCCTCCGCCTTCCGGAGTCATCATGCTCGGTTTGGCCTGAATCTGCAAGGCGCTGTCAATCTTGAAGTTGCCTTTAGTTACAACGAGTTCGCCCTCTTCGAGTCCACTGCGGACGATGTAATAATTCCCGGCTCTGGGGCCGAGAACAATTTCTCTGCCTTCATAGATAAGTTTATCCTTATCGGCGAGTTCGACATAAACGATTGCTCTTGTACCGGTTACCAGTGCCGCCGAGACCGGAATTACCAATGGTTTTTCGGACATATCGAGGTCTGCACTGACATATCCGAGTGTTTCTGTCTGAACGAGCATCATTTCACAAATATCACATTTGCCCGGCTGGTCCTTTACAACTGAAGGATGCATGGGGCAAATCCATTTGCCTGCAAGCCTTGGACTCATAACCTTTCCGCCTGCAGCCACGTTGGCTTTGACCACAGCTTTGACAAACATTTGTGGCTTCAATCTTCCATCGGCATTTGGTACGTTCACACGTACCTTGACGGTTCGTGTAACGGCATTGAGCACGGGGTCTATGAATGATATTGTACCCTTGAACACTTCGCCCGGGTAAGAAACAGTCGTAAATTCCACATCTTGTCCGTATCTAAGCCACATCAGGTCTGATTCGTAAGCATCAAGTTTTACCCATACCTGTGAGAGGTCGGCTATGGTGTAAATACGGGTGCCGGTCTTTACGTACATTCCGAGCTGGCCACTCCTGTGGATAACAATGCCGCTGGTAGGGGCATATATTGTTATGTGATCTGAGACCGTTCCGCGTTTCTCGATTTCTGCTACTTGCTCAGCTGACAGTCCCCACAATCGCAGTTTCTCCCGGGCTGCGGTTACAGTAGCCTCGGTCATTTCCCGCATAACATCCAAATCGGTATCTTGAATATTTTTGACGGCTGCCAACGCCTGGAGCAGTTCCTCCTGGGCACTGAGCAATTCTGGGCTGTACAGATAAACCATATGGTCGCCTTTGTTGACCGAAACGCCTGTGTAATCGACATACAAGCGGTCCAGTCTGCCCGGGACCCATGCGGTGAGGTACGCCAGTCGGGTTTCATCGTATTCTACCTTGCCAACCATGCGAATTTGAGCAGTTACAAACTTTCGTTCGACCATAGCCGTTTCAACATCCATCAATGCTCTCGCATTTTCAGTGGCGACAAACTGACGCATACCGGCCATTTCGTCTGACGACTGGTCGTTAACAGGGATAAGTTTCATCCGGCATTTAGGGCATAGGCCGGGTTTGGGCAGACGAATTTCAGGATGCATCGAGCATGTCCATAATTGTTTTTTGGCCGGGGCTTGCTGAACTGTAACTTGAGGGGTCGCTTGTGGAGATGGCGGTACTGTGAGTATCCATTTAAGACCGTATCCCAGAGCAAAAATGAGCAAAAAAACCAGAACGGGTTTTACTTTTGCGCCAAGTTTAGAGCCGAATGCAATAAGTTTCTCGATAAAAGTTGCCATAATTTTATCATTCCTAAAGGTTAATGAGCTATTAGTACCAGGATTAAATGTATTATTGCAGAAGCCAGCGTGGTAATACCGAGCCGTTTGTGCCAGCCGAGAAGAAATTTCGGCATTTTCCGGCGAAACAGGCCTGCCATAACTGTCAGGGTAAGTAACGACAGCGTTATGATTCCCATAGGCTTTATGAATTTGGCCAGCGTCAGTTCGGACCAGCGGTGTTGGATGCTGCGATTGGTGTGGGTGGATGATTGAGCGAACTGCAGCGGGCGGACCGGGTATTTCCCAGGGTTTCGCAAAAAGGCTGCCCGGCAGAAAGTGCAGCAAAAATACACCTTTTCACCCTTGTATTCAGTGAATATGTTGGGGTCGATTTTGTTTTGAGGTATAACAGGGCAGGTTTGCTGGCCGACTTTTTCTGTTTCTGCTGGTGAGTTCGTAGTATGGTTTTCTCCATCCGCGCAAGCTGCTGCCGATAGGGCGAACAGTATCAGGATTGCAGTGAGCTGCTGTTTGGCATTTAACATTTGATATCCGATGTTTAATAATCAATTACTTTGGTTTACTGTACGTGGGATTTCTCGTCCGACAAGCATCTCCAGTTTGGCCAGGCTCTGCGATCGGTTGGCCAGGGCGCGTTCGTAGGCAAGTGCGAATTCCAGCAGTATTCGCTGGGCATCAATCAGGTCGGTGAAACTACTTTGCCCCACCTGGAAGCCGGTCTGTGTTGCTTTCAAAGACTCGGAGGCCTTGGGCAGCAGTGTATCTCGATACAAATTAATCTTTCGCTCGGCATCGGCGAAATGATACACTATCAGCTTCAATTCGGCGCTGAGGGAATTAGTTTTCTCTGCTTTATTTTGTATGGCCGAATAATACCGTGCTTGTGCCTGGCGGACACCTGCATCGTACTTTTCCCGCCAAAGCGGTATGTTGACCGATATCATAGCTATGAGGGGGTCCTTGCCGTTATCTCTTGGGTTGCCTACGGTAGAGTCGTCTGTGTCAACGAAGTTTAGCCCCAGGGTAATGTCCGGGAAGTAGTCTTTTTTCGCTAACTCAATGCTGCGTTTATTTTGAGTTATCTTAAAATCGAGCGCCTTAATCTCAGGATTTTGCTCTGTCAGCTGAGTAAGTAACTGTTTGTCGGTAATGCGTACGTCCTCAAGTTTGATTTGGCTGGGCCAGGGAATCTCGGCATTGACCGGCCGATTCATGGCAGCGTTCAGCCGGGCGACAATCGGCTCTTGCAGGTCAAGCAGTGTCAGGAGGCGGTCCTGCAATTTTCCGAACTCGACTTGGGCGCGGATGACATCCGGATGAGTACCGGCTGCGGTTTTGAATCGGTTTCTTGCAACGCTCTCCAGATGTTTAACTAAATTGATGTTTTCGTACGTGACAGCAACGTCTGTTGCCAGATAGTAGCGTTCGTAATATGTATCCGTTAACGCAAAAAAGAGATTGAGTCTAGCTGACTCAGAGCGCTGCCGAGCCGCATTAACAGCGTGCATTGCTACATCTGATGCGAGGTTAAGTTTGCCGAACCACGGGAACAGCTGAGCAATTCCAAAACTTTGCCGTTGCGCTCCGACACGGGTTTCCACCTCTCTGATGAGATACTGGTAGGTAAATCGTGGGTCAGGCAGCGTTGCGGCCTGTGGTACCTGCTGCAGCGCAGCTTTCCACCGGTTAAATGCTGATTCAAGGCCGGGATTGTTCAAAGCCGCATACGCAAGATAGTCTGAAAGTCCAGCCGATTCGGTCAACTCCGGCAGTTCGGGGTTTGTCCTCCTGCTTTCTGCCGAGAGGCATCCTGTGGATTGCGAAAGCAAGAAGGGGGACGATTCATAATTTTCAAGCTCGCCGGATGCACAACCTGATGTAAACAGGCAAGCAATCACCCCAAACGCTGCTATTATTTCATATTGCTTCATTGTCTAAGTCTGGAGGAACAAGTTAATCTAACAGCGGATTATAGAACACACCCATCTTTAATAATAATAATCGGTCGTAACCCGCTCTTTTCTTGACACTAAAGCTTATATCCGGAATAAGTTTTAGCCGGTTATTGCTTCACATTGGCTAATTTTGCCTGCTTTTCGGTATCTGTGAGTTTATCCCACTTTGCAGGGCATCGGGCACAACAAAAGGCAACTTTTTGGCCTTTAAATTCTCGTATAAGATTTTTGGTAACCTTGCCGGGTTTGATAGGCGTGCCCATAACCGGGCAGTGATTGTTTACAAACTTCGGCTTTATATACCTGCCAATGGCCTCGTTGACAGCGGCAATCAATTTTTTAGCTTTATGCAGTTCGTTCAGGGCAGCTTTGCTGTCGCCGGCCTCGACGGCTCCGACAGCTTCATCGATTGACTTCAATACCGCCGGCAACTGTTCAGAGTGAATCCGGTCAAGACTAAAAGCCTTAGCTCCGTCGTTTATACCCATATCCATTTTGGCTGTCTGGCTATGGTTTTGATGCTTAGTCTCAGCCTCTGTTCGGGTCAGAGGAAGACTCACAGTTACTATTACCATTAGGCCGACGATGCAAATAATTATTCCTAATCTGTTTTTGTTCATTTTTGTTCTCCTAATTAAGACTATGCTTGTTCGCAATTTAGAGACAGCATTTTTCGCTGCTGTTATCATCTAAAACGAACTAATAGCCTCTAACGTTCCCAAAAACTTTTTTCAAGAAAATATTTTTAGCATTGACGGAATAATTGTATAGGATTATATTAGTCCTATATAAAGATTAGTCAAAATTTAAAGGTTTGATTAAATATGGATGTTTTAAGGCGAAATACGGATTATGCACTGCGTGTGATGGTGAATTTGGCGATACATTACGGGCAGAAGTCGGTATCGACAAGGGAAGTGGCGCAAGGTGATGATATTCCGTATCAGCTTGCGTGCAAGATATTACAGAAGCTTCGTAGGGCTAAACTGGTAGTAAGCTGTATGGGGCCGAAAGGGGGGTTTAGCTTAAGCAGGGAGCCGTCAAAGACAACTCTTATGGAAATAATAGGAGCGATTCAGGGGCCTGTGAGCTTGAATAGATGTTTGTTAGCTGTGGATGTGTGCAGCAGGCAGAGAAGCTGTACCGTGAGCAAAAAACTTGCCGAACTTCAAAAACATATCGACAGTTATCTTCGCGGTATTACACTGGATGAGTTGTTGCGGAGCAGGGCGGTGAAAATAGAAGCCAAGACAAGGAATCTTAGGAGGATAAAAAAATGAGCGGCGGGAAGGGAAAGTCAAATGTACTGCAGGCCTGTTTGGGTAAGTCCCAAAAATTGGCGGATATGGTTGAATATGCAGCCGATTCGATAGTCAGCAAGACGATACTGGATAAACCGGCGGGGACAATTACGCTGTTTGCTTTTGATAAAGGCCAGAGGTTAAGTGAACACCAGTCGCCTTTGGACGCAGTTGTTCAGATTGTTGACGGGGCGGCGCTGCTGACCATAAGCGGCGAAGATGTAAAAGCTTCAGCTGGCCGGATTATCATAATGCCGGCCAATGTGCCGCATTCGGTTACCGCGGAAGAAAGATTCAAAATGCTGCTGACTATGATTCGCACATAAGCGGTGCCGTTGCAAAGGGTGTAAGTATTATGCGGGATAAACTGATAAATGAGATGAAAGAGGTCTTTGCTGGAGACAAAAAGCGGATTAGGCACACACTTGCCGTCTTGGATTACGCAGAGCAGATACAGGCGGTCGAAGGCGGCGATGCATTAGTTGTTACCGCAGCGGCGATTTTGCACGACATCGGAATCCACGAAGCCGAACGCAAGTACGGTTCGTCAGCGGGAAAGTACCAGGAAATTGAAGGGCTGGGTATCGCAGAAGAGATTTTGAAAAGGTATAATGTTGCCGATGATGCAACCAGACATATATGCAGGATAGTCGGCAGCCATCATAGTGCAAAGGACATAGATACAACTGAGTTCAGGATTGTGTGGGATGCGGACTGGCTCGTAAATATTCCGACAGATTTTGCCAACGCCGACAAAGAAAAACTGCAGAAGATTATCGATAAGGTATTCAAGACCCGCAGGGGTCGTCAGATAGCAGTGGAATCGTTTATAAAAAAAAGCTGAAACAAAAAACCAACAAAAAAATGAAAGGGAAAATTATGTTTTGCTATCAATGTGAACAGACTGTAGGTGGTACAGGATGTACTAAAATCGGGGTCTGCGGTAAGAACGAGGATATCCAGAGCTTGCAGGATACCCTTATATTTGGGCTGAAAGGTATCGCCGCTTATGCCTATCATGCCCGCCAACTCGGACAAACCGATGAGCAGGTTGACGCATTTATGCACGAGGCGATGTTCGCAACGTTGACGAACGTGGATTTTGATATGGAGCGTTATTTGGAGTTGGTCTTAAGGGCAGGCGAGATGAATCTGCGTGTTATGGAGATGCTCAATAATGCCCATACATCTACTTTTGGCAATCCTGCGCCGGTGACGGTGCCGACAGGCACAAAGGCCGGGCCGGGTATTGTTGTTACCGGCCACGATTTGCTGGACCTCTACGAGCTGCTAAAGCAAACCGAGGGTAAAGGCATCAACGTTTATACTCACGGCGAGATGTTACCCGCACATGGCTATCCGGAGCTTAGAAAATTTAAACATCTTGCCGGCAATTACGGAACAGCATGGCAGAATCAGAAAAAAGAGTTCGACCAGTTCAGCGGTGCAATTTTGGTAACAACCAACTGCGTTATGATTCCAAAGGACTCCTACAAGGACAGGATATTTACCTGCGGCATAGCGGGCGTTTCAGGGGTCAAGCATATCAAGAATAGAGACTTCAGCGAGGTGATTGAAAAGGCCCTTTCGCAGAGATCGGAAGAGCGTCGTGTAGGGAAAGAGTGTAGATCTCGGTGGTCGCCGTATGATTAAAAAAAAAAAAAAAAAACAAAAAAAAATATTCAACAGTTGATTTAGCCAGCTGAGTGTGTTGCTAGCATATATCACGAGGCAACGCGTGTAGATAACGTTGGCGAGGAGACAAACACACCGTCACGAGACATAGTGGCAGTGCGCGAGCACCTGTACACCTACCTATCACACAAACTAGTACAGAGCTCCACGTAT
>CAJVYN010000029.1:0-7500 GCA_913009355.1 uncultured bacterium
TATATCACAATAAATGCTCCCGGTTTGTTTACCACCCAATCTTTGGAATTTCAGATTTAAGCCTATTTTTTCAGCTAGTGGTATTAGGTCATGTAAATACAGGTCATAAATTAGTTCTGGTGTATCTGTGATTGTCCCCCAATCAAACGCATAAGCTAACTGAACTTCATTTACACTCTTTTTAATAGAATATATGTCGTCCAATCTTGAACAATCCGTAGTAGCATTTATTAGACAAGTACCGATCATGATTTCTTACTCCCAACAATGATTATACAGTCTGTATAAAACAGGCCAATGCCCATCGGCCGGCCTGCAAACGATTCTTTCAATCGTCCTCGACTTGCCGATACGGTTCTTTTTCTGTTTTCTGATTTCCCATGAAAAGCAGTCCAATCAACATGATTGGGACATACCATATAATCATAATGAATCTGAATAAGCGGCCCAGAATTGAAACATCACGAGACCATACTTGACGCCATATCCGCCCCCAAATATTTGCTTGCCAGCGAATGTTTACAAAAGGAAGGTATTGTGTTAACTGACCAGAAGCCTCACCGCAATGAGGACAATAGTAGTGAAGAGGATCAACCGGCTTCATGCACCTTATGCAAATAGGCGTTCCCTCCCCTTCTTCTTCGACAATGTCTCTTTCTTCTATATTATCTGATTCCACCTTGTTTTACTCCCAACAATGATTATACAGTCTGTATAAAACAGGTCAATGCCCATCGACCGGACTGCAAACACCGTGGGTTCACTTTTCGGCGTGGTACGTGCCAATAAAGTGCAACCCGTTGTTGTCGAAAGTCTCTCTTATCGCTTAGCGAGGTGGTCGTTTGCCCTCATTTGGAACGACATACATCACTCCGATTTCCTCCCCGACGGTAGGCGGCGCCTGCTTTTCGCCACCAAAGTCGATCCACTCCAGCTTGTCGATTTCCTCCCGACTGAAGTGGTGGCCGCGAGTCTGCTCAAGCGGCAGGTTCGCTTCCTTTCTGGGTTAGCTTTTCAAGTTTTTCCACATCTGCTTTTGATAACCTTGTTACAAATCTTTTACCATATACCTTTTTGTATGCCCTTCAGAATTCTTTTGTGGCTCGAAACTCTTTGAAAATTGGCCATGTGCGATAGTGGTCTTCTGTGAAAGGCTTATCACCATCCATACTAGACATAATACCCTCTGCTTGTTTCCACCTGTGCTTAAGAACTGAAACTGCCAGAAGCATTTTTTCACTCTGTGAAGACCAATCATATCCAGTAAGTAAAGCAAGAGCTTCCTGGTGACGGTTAAGATGATTCAATGCTAGTACTGTGTCCGTGGAATAATTCAGGATAATTGCTTTTTGTGTCGATAATGATTATAGCGAATTATAACCATTATTTCGGCACGGAGGCTATTATGCGAAAAAAGTATATCGTAGAATTGACAAGTGAAGAAAGAAACGGTCTCGGGGCAGTTATCAATGCCGACCGCATGGCAGTACACAAGCGAAAGCACGCCCAGATGCTGCTTAAGGCAGATCAAGGTTCCCAAGGGCCACGATGGTCTGATATAAAGATAGCAGACGCTTTTGATTGCCACAGAACAACGGTGGAGAATCTAAGGAAACGATTTGTCGAACATGGACTTGATAGAGCGATGGCCCATGGTAATCGCGGCTCATATCGAATAAAGAGATTTGATGGAGTCGCAGAGGCACACTTAATTGCAACTGCATGTTCTTCTGCTCCTGAGGGACGTAACCGATGGACGGTTAGGCTGCTGGCAGATGAGATGGTATCGCTAGGGATTGTTGACTCGTGTGGTAAAAGCACGGTTCACAATACGCTTAAAAAAATGAACTTAAGCCTCACCTGAACAAATACTGGTGTATACCGCCTAAGGCAAACGCTGCGTTTGTAGCGGCAATGGAAGATGTCTTAGAAGTATATCTAAGGCCCTGTAACGGTAAAAAGCCGTTAGTATGCCTTGATGAAGCATCCAAGCAGCTTATTGCTGAAACCCGTAAGTCGATTTCTGTTGAGCCTGGTAAACCTAAGCGTGTTGACGCTGAATATCGCCGGTGCGGAACCGCAAGCGTTTTCATGATGACTGTACCATTGGAAAACAAACGTCACGTTAGCGTTCGCCAGCATAGAACAAGGATTGATTTTGCTATCGTGGTTAGAGAACTGTGTGACGATTTGTATCCTGAAGCTGAAAAGATAGTTTTAGTAATGGACAATCTTAACACGCATGACATTGCATCGCTGTACGAAGCTTTTGAGCCGACTGAGGCCCGGCGGCTTGCTGAAAAACTTGAAATACATTATACGCCTAAGCACGGCAGTTGGCTGAATATGGCCGAGATAGAATTAAGTATTTTGAGTCGACAGTGTATGCGAGATTATTTTAAAAGCATTGAAGAATTGGCAAGATCGATTAAATGTTGGCAAGCTTCAAGAAATGAGAGCGAGTCTGGGATCAATTGGCAATTTACAACTGCCGATGCCAGAGTTAAACTGAGAAAACTATATCCAGTGATTTAGCTGGGACAGAGTACTAGTGCATTATTTACAACATAATATCGTCGAGCTTCATCATTGAGTATATACTTTTCTGGCCAAGATAATGCGAAATCAAATACTCGTCTTGCTAGCTCCCAACTTTCTGATTGAAGGAGCGGGAATCCTATATCTAGCAGGCGACCATGTACATCTTTTAGGTTATCTGAATACAAACGACACGCGAGTGCGAATCCAAGTCTCGCACCCAGTTCATACATACACATAATTGCCGACCTAAAGTAGTCTTCTGAGACAGTTAATGTTGTGCCTGGTTTGACGTGGGATGGAACTGGATAATTGACTTCTTTGCATCTTCTCAGATAGTATTTTGTTACAACACCTCCTCCATGAACGAATAAGTTTCTGCGTTCTGTCATTTCTACAAAAAGGGGAAGCTCGCTGAAATTATCTAAAATGCCAAGCTTAAACTCTTGATCGAGAACTTTCAGTTGCTTGTCGTGGGGTTCATGCAAGAAAGTATCAATTTCCTTTGAAATAAATAACTCGACAAGATTATCAAGGGAATCTAAAGATAATAGATCATCATAAGTGAGTGCTCTATCGCCACCTATTGCCCGCTCAGAATTCTTTCGATAGGCATTCTTTAGTAAATCCGACAAGTAATAGTCATATCGAGAAACTATACAGACAAGGGCATGGCTACGAAACATCATATCGGCACGGTTAAGACTTTGGATGTTGCGCATAAGAGAGAGGACATGGCGCGTCGCTCTACTTGGATTTTGCCTGCTACCCCTAGCATCTCTTTTAAAAAGCGTTATCTTCTTTTCTATTTCTTCCATGGTCTTCTTGTCTTGAGCACGTAAATCAGGGATAACCAATGAGAACATATCCTGAACGCACTCAATATCATTAAGAAAGTTAAATATGCTTAAAAGTAGTTTTTCGTGTGTCTCCAGTGGCTTTTGAGGGGACGATGTTCTTGACACGTCACCTGCCCCATTTGCTTGTCGTGGCTTTTTTGTTTTCTTTTTTGTGGTCACGTCATTTCTCCATGAAGCTAACAATGATTATACAGTCTGTATAAAACGGGTCAAAGCCCACGCTGTTTTTATTATCTCACTTTTTCGCAATACGAACACATTTCCGGCCATATTTCGTTTTTCGAGGCACATGCCCCGGGCCACGAGCTACGAGTTATACTACCCAAACCTGCAATCTTTATCAAACCAGAAAACACCTAACGACAACTCTCTCCCACTAAATTAGTCGTTAGTTTTTAGTCGCTGGTATTTAGCCGGCGGTTCCCCATTTTCACGAGGACAAGTTTACCGCCGGTTATAATACTCCCCAGATTTGAGACCAGTGTATAAGGTGATAAGTTGTGGTATAATTCTATCATGCTTTTATGAAAGGAAGCAGAATTATGGCACAACACAGGAATTTTGGAAAAGCTTTCAAGGCGAAAGTGGCAATTGAGGCAATCAAGGGTGAAAAGACCATCAACGAGATTGCATCGATCTATGAAGTCCACCCCAACCAGGTGCGACAATGGAAAAAGCAGGCTTTGGAACAATTGCCGCAAGCTATGGCTGATGGCAGAACAAAGCGGGAACGAAACATAAAGTCGGTTGATGAAGAAAAGCTCCATCAGAAGATTGGCCAGCAGGCTGTTGAGATTGATTTTCTCAAAAAAAAATTGCGTCAGTTAGGATTACTCGAAGAATAGAGATGATTGACAAGACAAACAATAAACTTAGCATCAGAAAGCAGTGTGGCCTGCTCGGTGTCAATCGTTCACGGATTTATTACAAGGCTGCCTCAATAGGTGAGCGAGATATTTCGATGATGAACTTTATCGATACCGAATTCACCGCCCATCCGTTTACCGGCGTTGAGCGTATGGTCGAGGTGATCTGGCGAGAAAAAAATCTTGTAGTCAATCATAAACGTGTCAGGCGGCTAATGCGTAAGATGGGTCTTATGGCTATCTATCCTAAGCCCAGAACCACACAGAGTATTATCGAACATGCAAAGTATCCGTGTCTTATTCGCAAACTGAACATAACCGGCCCGGACCATGTTTGGTGTTCGGATATAACATATATTCGGATGGCTCATGGCTTTATGTATCTCGTTGCGATCATGGATTATTTCAGCCGTTATGTTTTGAGCTGGTCGATATCGAACAGCCTTGAATCGCTGTTCTGCATGGACGCATTGGACGAGGCGTTGAGTATGTCCAAGCCGATGGTATTTCATTCGGATCAGGGCAGCCAATACACCTGTATTGATTTTATCGATGAACTGAAAGCTCGTAAGATTAAGATCAGCATGTCAGGCAAAGGGCGCTGTTTCGATAATATTCTGGCTGAGCGTCTTTGGCGGACAGTCAAGTATGAGGAAGTTTATTTGCGAGAGTATGGCGATGGTCACGCACTGATACGGTCGTTGCGGCAGTATTTTGAGTATTATAATTATCGCAGGCCGCACAGGAGTTTGAGCTATAAAACGCCGGCAGAGGTGTATCAGCAAAGCCACCAGTCGCTTCGCTCCGCTCCGGCTTCGCCTCCGCTACGCAAAGCGACTGAGTTGAACGAAACACTGCAACTTATACCTTAAACAAAGGAAATATTGGTCTTGACAATGGGTAGGGTTTTATTTATAATTCCTGGCAATCACCTACTCTCGCCCTTACGGACTACCATCGGCCGGACGGGCTTAGCTTCGCAGTTCCAATGGAATTAGACCTTCCCCTTTTCAGTAATAATCCTTATCCACTCATCTCTCGACATCGGACACTGCCCAAGCAACTTTGCTTCTCTAGTTCGAACAAAAATACTTTCCGGAACGTGGTCATGGCCAGAGTCCTTTTTTGAATCCCGTCTAATACCAAAATGAGCCACCATTTTTCCATTGTGGAAAACTTGAGCAATATCATGCGCTCTTTTTGTTTTGATCACTTTTGCTTTTAGCTTTTTTGCTATTTTAAGCGCCAACTCCTTTGTGATAGCGGCCATTTTATTATTTCTTTCTTATAAACTCCCCTAAAACTTTCTTTTGTTGCAATGGGCCAGGCCCCAAATCGGCTTCACCCATTATTGATAACATCTCAAAAGCAGAAACAACCATATCTTTAAGATTAAGAACTGCTTCCATCTGCGTGTCACCACTTGCACTCAAATTTGCATCAAAAAATGATGCAATGTACTGATCATCTTGATATCGTACAACTGCGTGGAATGGTTTTTTAATGATATATGGTTCCGGAGTTAAAGTTTCTATGGGTACCAGTATAGGCGATAATCGCTCCAAGAGTTCACATCGTCCTTTTAAGTCTGCAATCTCCTTTTCCAAAGCTTCTATCCGAACTGCCCCCTGCCACTTAGGGATTAATTCGTTAACATAAGTGTTGAGCAAAGTCAAAATTTTTCTATCCCAATCTCTAATAGACAGTGCCTTAACTTCTCCATGTCGACTCTCTATCAAACAACTTTCTGCGTACCCCCACCCAGCACCATGCTCCTCTGGTAATTGACTATACGACTCCACTACTGATTCATGCTCTCTCAAGTTTACTTTACCCCAAAACAAACAGTTGGAATTGTTTGTTTATCCATTCCCACATTTCACACATATATTCTTCGGATACTGTCCTTCTAACGTCCCCCTCAATCACAACATTAATCGAACGTTTCTTATCCTTTGACTCCCTCCAATCAATTCTTTTTATGGGCGCGCCGGTAAGTGAAAAAGTACCTCTAGTCATTTTCATCGAGACACCTGCGGTCTTCTGCTCCTCAGATAATAAACGAATAATTCCACCTTCGGGGAGTTTGGCCATTGGTACTTCAAAACACCCAACGATACTTACGTCTATGTCCCGTCCCACAGCACGTTCAATAATCCTCGTAACTTCAGCCTTTGTGTGGGTTACTTTAGGTGCACTACCTTTTGGGAAATATTCTCGCAGCGCACAATCCACATGCAAATATCGCGTATTACCTTTACCGTCTATCCAAGCACGAACCAAGGCGGTTCCAGATGGTGTCCGATATCTTGCAACCTTTGATTTCGCTTTACGAAGTGATTTTCTTTGTGCTGTGCTCCCTAACAATTCGCCACAAGCAGTTACTAATCGACAATGGCCGCCCTTAAACTCTGGTAACACAATTTCCATGTGTACTTCCTCTTTTACCTTTTTGTCATCCTTGTAGTATTGTCGGCAAATTGCACAATTTAATCAACAAAAAATACTTACTAATCCCCCCATACCTATAATAGCAGGAAAAGGCCGAGCGCGGTTAGCACTCGGCCTTTATAATTCCTGGCAATCACCTACTCTCGCCCTTACGGACTACCATCGGCCGGACGGGCTTAGCTTCTGAGTTCGGAATGGGATCAGGCGTTTCACCGTCAGTATGGTCACCAGGAAACTCGTGTATCAGACCTTCGGCCTGATAAATTCTAAATTCTAATATCTAAACTCTAAACAAATCCAAATTACCAAAATTCAATTGACCAAAATATTTGGGTTCGAAAATTTGAACATTGAATTTTCCATATTGTTTAGGATTTAGTGCTTAGAATTTTCAAAACTATACAAATGCGTGGTATGAACACAAACAAAAGAATTTAGTTCATTGCACGTAGTTCATTGTTTTCAGTCTATGAACTACAAACTCACAACTACGAACTATCCAACCAATCAACCAAAGATTGATATGGTCAAGTAATCGAGCGTTAGTACCGGTTAGCTTAAACGATTTCTCGCCTTACACACCCGGCCTATCAACCAGATAGTCTATCTGGGCTCTTCATCGGCCCGAAGGCCGAATGGAATCCTAATCTTGAAGCAGGCTTCCCACTTAGATGCTTTCAGCGGTTATCCTTTCCCGACTTAGCTACCCGGCGGTGCCCCTAGCGGGACAACCGGTACACCAGCGGTCAGTGCTTCCCAATCCTCTCGTACTAGGGAAACATCTC
>CAJVYN010000029.1:10000-17459 GCA_913009355.1 uncultured bacterium
CACTATCGGTCGTCGAGTAGTACTTAGCCTTGGAGGGTGGTCCCCCCAGCTTCACACAGAGTTCCACGAGCTCCGTGCTACTCTGGTACGCCGGCAATAACGCAGGGCTCTCGCTTTTACATACAGGACTATCACCTTCTATGGTCGGACTTTCCAGACCGTTCTGCTTGCGATGCCTTTGTAACTGCTTACCAGCGCCCGCAACCCCAAAGAGCAAGCTCTCTGGTTTGGGCTTGATCCGCTTTCGCTCGCCGCTACTTACGGAGTCTCGGTTGATTTCCTTTCCTGCAGGTACTGAGATGTTTCAGTTCCCTGCGTTAGCTTCACATAGCCTATACATTCAGCTATGGATGACAGGATCTGGTTGCCCAGTCCTGACGGGTTGCCCCATTCGGAGATCCCGGGATTAACGGTTGCTTGACACCTGCCCCGGGCTTATCGCAGCCAGCCACGTCCTTCTTCGCCTCTCGACACCTAGACATCCCCCATACACCCTTAGTAACTTGACCATATCAATCTTTGATTGCCTTTAGTCAGAAAATGTTCCTAAGTTTGCGCTCATTGTAATAAGTTTTTCGCCGGAAAACGAAAAACTTACCCACGCATCTGTATATTAACTTGTCAAAGAACCGTTTTGTTCATAGTTATGAGTTCACAGTTCATAGAAAAAAAACAATGAACAACGAACAATCAACAATGAACTCCACACTGGAGACGATGGGACTCGAACCCACGACTTCCGCCTTGCAAAGGCGGCGCTCTCCCAGCTGAGCTACGTCCCCGGGACCCGCTTCGCGGAAATCCTAAATTCTAATCCCTAAATCCTAAACAACATCAAAATTCAAATTTCCGAAATTCAAAACTTTGTTTTGAACATTTGAGTTTCGGTCATTCGAATTTGTTTAGTATTTCGATATTCGAATTTCGGATTTCCTTTGGCTTCCAGCCAAAGGCAGTGGGCCCGGGTAGACTCGAACTACCGACCTCACGCTTATCAGGCGTGCGCTCTAACCAACTGAGCTACGAGCCCAAATGATTTTCGATTTTCGACTTTAACCTTAAATCGAAAATTTGTGAGAGCCGGTTATAACTATATACTTAAAAAAGAGCAATAAAAAAAACCGCTGCTTAAACTGTCAGCGGTTTCTACATAGACCGATGATTATTCAACAGTTTAAAGCAAGAACACACAAGTTATCAAGATTCTCTTCAAAATCCTAATTTAATCCCTTTCTGGCGGGCTGTTAAACATATCAGCCAACACTCAATAATGCAGTTTAATACGGTATCGACAGGTAGTCAAGTTTTTTTTCAATGTTTTTTTTTATTTTTCGCCCCCCTAAGATATCACAGCCGATCCAGACCGGATGTTCACCTGGGAAACTATGCAATTTTATGCATCAAGAGGTTGCTTAGAGGCCGACAAGACAGTTTAACGAATCATTTGCATAATCGTTATATTTAGCCCCCCGATTTATTCGGGGGGTTATTCCTTCTCATTTAGCCCCACGTTTAACGTGGGCTTTGTTTAGCCCCCAGGCCTGCCTGGGGGTTTTGTCGTTATATTTAGCCCCCAGACCTGTGCTGGGGGGGCGTTATATTTACCGCCGCAATTTATTGCGGAATCCACAACGAGATACGCTTCACGAGCTGTGAACCACGTAGGGTTCACAGCCCTAAACCCAATGTGGTTTATGGGATACGAGATACGAATTTGTTTAGCGGGTTTATTGCGGGGTTTCCTTCTTATTTAGCCCCCCGATTTATTCGGGGGGTTATTCCTTATCATTTAGCCCCCAGCATTGCTGTGGGTTATCCTGAAGAAGAAAAGGGGTCAGGAGCATTTTATCCCTTACCAACTCCACATATTCGAATCTGCCTTAATTCTCTATTACAAGAAAACAATATATAATCCGTGTTTATCCGTGTAAACTTGTGCCCGCGCAGGCGGGTATCAGTGGCCAATTTTTCTTTCGTTTTTTCTTCGTGTTTTTCGTGTCCTTCGTGGTAAATTTTTCTTTGTGCCTTTGCCACTTTGTCACTCTTTCTTCTCTGCGACCTCAGCGGTCTCTGCGGTAAATTTTTTGTTGTCTTTTCATGGCCAAGCTAACTCAAAACTAAAAACTCAAAATTCAAAACTGTTAGTGTCTTCGTGTCTTTGTGGCTAAGTTTTCTCAGCGTTCTCTGCGGTCTCAGCGGTTGACAGGAGCCGTTCAATCATTTGCGCAGGCGGCAAAAAAATCGAATATTTTCAAATACTTTCAACTGTTTCACATCATTTTTTGCACATTTCGACTCATTTTTCGCAAATTTTCGACAGTTTTCAAGCGTTTTTGCTCGTTTCGCCTTTGCCCATTTCACCCAGCCCCCGCAAGCTAACGCACCAACCCCCATTTTTACCCCTTAAGCCCAAGTCGCCTCCCGAAAACAATTTCCCAAAACCCCGTTTTTTCAAAATTTCAGATTTTTAAAATCCACAACTAACAATCATCACTCGACTTCTCTTGAGCAATTCCTTTTTTCTATCCGCTACTTGGCGTATTCGACACAGCGGACTTCTCGCAGCAGTGTTACCTGGATTTCGCCTGGGTAGGTCATTTCATTTTCAATTTTGTTAGCAATATCGCGTGCAGTTTTCATTGCTGCCTCGTCGGGCACTTTTTCCGCATCGACGATAACCCTTATTTCCCGCCCTGCCTGAATTGCGTACGCATTTTCGACTCCATTAAACGTGCTGGCGATTTCTTCGAGTTTTTCCAGTCGCTTGATATATCTTTCGAGTGTTTCTCTTCTTGCTCCTGGGCGTGAGGCGCTGATTGCATCGGCAGCGGCAACCAGCGGGGCGTAAGGATTATTGGCTGGAACATCACCGTGATGTGCTTCAACGGCGTTTAGCACAATTGCCGATTCGTTAAAGCGTTTGAGAAAATTTGCGCCTATGGTGGCGTGGCCGCCTTCAATCTCATGGTCGATGGCTTTGCCAATGTCGTGCAGCAGTCCGGCGCGTCTTGCTATTGTGCTGTCAAGGCCAAGCTCGTCGGCCATAACCTGCGACAGAAAAGCAACTTCAATGCTGTGACGCAGCACATTCTGGCCGTAACTTGTTCTAAAGTTCAAAGCGCCGATTAAACTGAGCACTCTATTGCTCAGGCCTCTAACGTTAGTCTCGACGACACTGTCTTTGCCGATTTGCAGTACCTTATGGTTCACATCCTTTTTGGTTTGTGCGACAAGTTCCTCGATTCGAGATGGATGTATTCGTCCGTCTTGTATGAGCCGTTCCATCGAAAGGCGGGCAACTTCGCGTCTGACAGGATTGAAGCCGCTTACAATAATCATTCCCGGGGTGTCATCGACGATGACATCTACGCCGGTAGCTTTTTCAAACGCACGAATATTGCGTCCTTCTCTGCCGATAACCCTGCCCTTCATATCGTCATTTGGAATTTCAACTGTTGAAACAGTTACCTCGCAGGTTTGTTCGGAAGCGTATCGCTGGATGGCGGTACTGATTATTTCCCTGCTTTTTTCGCCAACAGTTTCTGTAGCTTCTTCGAGTTTGCGTCGAATCAAGGCTGACATATCGTGTTCACACTCGTCTTCAAGGCGTTTTATGAGCAGTTCCTTGGCTTCTTCGATATTCATTGCGGTGATTTTCAGCAGTTGATTTTTCTGCTGGGCTATCAAACTGGAAAGCTGCTTTTGCTTATTGTCGAGATCTCGCAATCTTCTGTCAGCTTCTTTTTCCTGCTGTTTTACTGCTTTTTCCCGCTGCTGTACCAGGTCAACCTGCTTATCAAGGGTATCTTCGCGTTTGCTTAATCTGGTTTCGACTTCGCGCAGCTCGGTACGAATTTGATTAGTTTCAGCTGCGAATTGCTCTTTTTTCTTGATGGCCTCTGCGGCGGCATCAAGCTGAGCGGACTTAATTATGTTCTCAGCTTCCCTTTTGGCGCCTTCGATTTGTCGCTGCAGGTCCTGCTCGAAGGTTTGTGTTCTTGTTCTGGAGATTATCTGATGGACAATAACAGCCAGGCAAACTCCCAGAATAAAGGCAATAACTGTAAACATCGCTGTCTGGAACTCAATTTGCATCATTATGACATCCATAATTCCTACCTTTCCTTTGCAGTTACAATGTTAAAAATGCATCGTTCAATGGATAGAGGCCTCATTTTACGGGTTTACAAGCGCAAAAAATGCGTTTGTGGTCCCTGCGACAAGTCGCAAAATGAGAACCCTGAAAGATTGCGGGATTTCCTGGCAGGCAAGCTACAAAGAAAGGGTCTGTAAAAAACGAAATCCTTTTCGCTGGAGCGTAGAATCAACTATATAGGGCCAAAATCGCCTGTAACTACGGTGTTTTGGGCGTTGACAAGCTTGTTTTTATCACGAAATTGGCTGATTTTATGCTCAATACCTTTACTTCCTCGCGGTAAGCAAACGTTTTTTTCAAACAGATTTCGTTTCACGCTAAATTCACTTTTCTTCCGTCGCATCAAGAATCACAATGCTGGTTGGAATCGGCCGTTTACAATGGACGCTAAAAGTGTCTTTGTAACTTAACCACCATTCGGATAAGGCCTTACACGCCTTTCCCGTTTCAGACGCCCCTTTACAAAGTAACGATAGACTACAAGGCGAAATATGGGGCGATTCGCAATCTTTTTCATCGTTAGTAAACTAAATGTTATGGTAGGATATTTTTGGTGATTGGTCAAGAAAAAAAATCGTATCGGCCCATCACCCCGGAATTTCTCGTAATGTGGTCTTGACGGCGGGATATAAAAGTGTATAATTGTATCGTCTTTTGCAGTTTTTCTATGTGTAAAGCATGGAGGATAAATGCAATTCTATCAATTCAGTTCTGCGGAATTTTATGAGGAAGTATCGGTGCGCGCAGATTAGGCCGTGAAAACAAAGAATTTTTGAAGAAGGGGCAGAAAAATGGTGAGAAGAGCAAATTCAGGCTTGGTAATTATAGCAATGTTGGGGCTTTGGGCACTGTGTGGGTCTGCGTGGGCGGAGTGGACAGAGCCGGTTCCGGTCGGGGAGATCAACGCGGAAGACTTGAGGGAGTGGATGCCGTTTTTGTCTTATGATGGCTTGAGTCTTTACTACGCACAGGGACGAGGTTCGAGCGGTCGGCATCTGCGGATATATCGCGCGACGCGCAATGAGCCTTTTGGTCCTTTTACGTCGATTACGGAAGTACTGCGTTCGAATGATGATGTTTACGGGGCCTGGGTATCACTCGATGGTCTTCGCGTGTACTATACCGGTGAAATTGGCGGGATAGGAGTGAGGATGAGCGAGCGGACTTCCATTGACCTACCCTGGTCCTGGGGGCCAGGTATATCAGAGTTGAACTCTCTGGGAACGATTTTTGGTGCTTCACTTACTTCGGATGAGTTGACAATTGTAATTTCCTCAAGCAATATTCCCGGCGGTCTTGGGGGACGTGACATTTGGATGGCTACGCGTTCAGATCGAAACGTGCCTTTTTCCAATGTTACCAACCTCAGCGAGATAAACAGCAGCGCAAACGACGGCGCAGCAAGTATATCATTCGACGGTTTGACAATTTACTTTAGCTCCAACCGCAACGGAACCGGGCAGCTATTTACAGCCAGCAGGTCTTATGTGGATGAGCCTTTTGGTCCTCCGGAACACTTGCCTGAGTTTGATACTTCGGGTGGCAGCAGCAGTCAGCCCAATGTCAGCGCTGACGGTTCAACCTTATATTTTATCAGGGCTTATGCGACAGAGCGTACAGACATTTGGGTTTCGTACCTAATACAGGATCCATACGAGCTTGCTATCATTAACATTGAGGATGCAATAGCTGAGAAGGCCGAAGCCATGGAAAGAATTGATGCTGCTTTAGAGAAAGAATGGGCGGCGTACGATGCTCTTAAGGAATTGCTTGAAAGCGGAGATTATGGCGATTTGAGCAGACGTGACATATTCAAAGCCAAGCGGAGAATTCGTTTTGCGATACGGCTTGAGAAGTGGTCTAAAAAGGTGTTGGGCAAAAGCATTGAAAAGCTGGAAGATGCACTGATGGCTTTAGGTGTTGAGCCGCTGGACCCCAACTTGGTGGCACACTGGAAGTTTGACGAACGTCACGGAACTACTGCTACCGATTCAGCCGGCGACAATGACGGAACTGTCTATGGAGCAGAATGGACGACCGGCCAAATTGGCGGCGCATTAAACTTTGATGGTGATGGAGATTATGTTGATTTTGGAAATCCTGAAAGTTTAAGGATTACTGGTATGATTACAATTTCAGCATGGGTAAAACCAGACGTTATTGTAGGAGATGAATTTCAAAATATTGTGGCTCATGGCCATACCGAGACTCCGCCAGGGGAGGTTTTTCTTAGGATTACTCATGGACAGTATCAAATTGGGTCCTGGACTAGAGTTCAGAAGCAATATGTAGTTTATAATATCCCTTCTGAGGATGAAGGAAGCTGGATTCATTTGGTAGGATTATATGACGGGTCATATTGGAGATTGTATCGAAACGGAATTCAAGTTAGTTCGCGAAGGAGCAGTACCGGTGCTGTTGAAGTGAATGAAAGTTGGGCGATAGGAGCAAAAGCAAGAGGAACTGCGAGGTTTTACAACGGCTCAATTGACGAAGTAATGATTTTCAACGAAGCTTTATCTGCTGACCAAATCCAACAGCTTTATGAAGATGGGTTGGGTGGACAGGGTAAAAAGCAGTTGAAGGTTGAAGGACACATCAGAAGCCGAGAAGCGGGTTCAAGAGTAGTTCTTAGAAGACCTCTTGTGCTGCATCCAACTTTGGTAATCGAATAAAGCAGGCGTGGTTTTACATCTTAACCTGAACTACGCCCGCCTTTTTTGTATTCTAATAGGCAAAGAATTGCCGGATGCAGGGCAGGTCTTCAATCTACAGCGATGACTTCCTTAACTTCCGGAATTTTTTCCTTCATTAGCTGTTCAACACCGTTTTTCATTGTCATTTTGGCGCCGGGGCAGCCGCTGCAGGCCCCCTGAAGACGTACCTTGACAGTGTTATCCTCGTCTATGCCGGCCAGTTCGATATCGCCGCCGTGCCCCTGAAGCATCGGCCGAATGACCTCAATCATATCTTTGACCTTTTCTTCGAAGCTCTGTTCCGTGTCAGTATCACCGCAACCGCATTTGTCACACATAAACAATCTCCTACAGGTTCATTTTCAGCGATTATTATATCAACAATTTAGTTTCAGGCCAGCTATTTTTGTGGATTTGGCTTGAAAGCGTCTTTATTTGGCTCAAAGAGCTGAAAAATAGTTATTGACAGTAGTGTAATTTGTAACCGGTCAGTTATGGGTGGGAAGAGGCTGGTTTTTGGTACGTTTTTTTGTGAAATTCAAGTCTAATACAGATAATTTCCGATAATACCTCAGCCTGACAAGGTAAATCGAACAAATCGGATAAA
>CAJVYN010000030.1 GCA_913009355.1 uncultured bacterium
CGGTTAACTGGGACGGAAATTTCTGGCTGAAAGCATTTACCTACCTGGGCAAAGCATGGCTGTTGATTTGGTTGTTACTAATCTGGTATCTTTCAACAGGTCGCCAACGACCGATTCTGATAGCGCTTCTTGCATTAGTCATAATTTTTCTAACGGTAATACCTCTAAAAATCAGCGTAAAAAGACCACGACCCTATGAGGTTATCAAAGCCAGCCAGAAGACTGAAAAACAATACGATTTGGATGGTCATACATCGTTTCCTTCGGGTGATACCGCTACTGTTTTCGCCGTAGCGACAGTAATAATGTTTTTTGTCTCGTGGCCGTGGGCCTGCATACTCCTGGCTGCATGCACGGGTATTGCGTTGCTGAGAGTAACTGCAATGGCCCACTATCCATCGGATGTTTTTGCGGGCGCAGCTGTGGGTTCTTTTGCCGGATGGCTTGCGATGCAAATAGAGCGGAGATGGCTGCCGTTGGAGCCTCCACGATTTAATTTAAGCCGCGGTATGGCGATTTGGGGCATAATCATAATACCGCTTTCAATCGGACTGTTTGGGGGAAGTGGCGAGTTGCCTGTTTTACTTAAGACTTATGGTCTGCTGGTTGTATGCATTTTGCTGGCTGCCAAAGCAGGCAAATACAGGAAGATTAAAGCGATAGCGAAATTGGTCGATTCTGAACGTTTTGACTGCATCCTGAACTGGTTAAGAAAAAGACGAACCTTATCGTTGAAAATTGCGTTCCCGATTATAATTGCTGAGAATATTATCAACGGGAAAAAACCCCACGAACTGGGATTTTCTGATTTTTCTGTTATGGCTGTTCTCGGCCTCATATTAGTCCTTGCCGGAACCTTTATCAGATTCTGGGCACGTGGACACTTTGAAAAAGGAAGCTTGTTTACTTCCGGACCTTATGCACTGGTTCGCCACCCTTTGTACTTCGGGTCAATACTGGTAGTATCCGGAATACTATTTCAACTCAACAACTGGCTGTTTAACTGGGCTGTAATTATACCTTTGGTTATTGTGTTTTATGGGGCGGCGATTATCTATGAAGAACGGTCGTTGGAAAAGAAATTCGGCAAACAGTGGCTGTTGTATAAGGCCAAGAGGCCAGCCATGGTTCCTTCTCTGCAAACATGGTTACTTCAAAGGCAATCTCGAAAGTGGAGTTGGAAGGTATATTTAAGTACTTCAGAACGAATAGCCACTCCGATACTTTTAAGTTTACCGTTGCTGGTGGAGTTAATGGAAGACCTTGTATTTGAAGGTATGCTCGGCATCCAATAGAAACCGAACGCGTAATGTACAAAATATTCATAGCTATGGGCATTTTTATTCGCCCCTAATAGCCATACAGATGGGACAGGTGAGCAAATTGGCTTTTTGCTTTTTCTCTGGCCTTGAGTTTATTCGGGGATGATTAGTTTTGTTCCGGGAGTAAGTTTGTTCGCATCCTTTATCGCATCGCGGTTGGCGCTGAGAATTTTTCGCCATTTGTTCGCAGAGCCGTAGTATCTGTAAGAAATATCGGAAAGGGTCTCGCCCTTACTTACGATGTGAGACCTTTTTGATTGATTATTGATTATTGATAAGTGATTATTTTTTACATTCCCCACATTCTCTGTGGTTAATCCGCCTGCTGGAAGATTATTTGGCCGAACTGAAGTTTCCTGCAAAGGTACGGTACTGTCAGAGCGCAGCATTCTTGCTTTTGTACTCAGGCTGGGACGAGTACAAAGCCACAGTGCAGCAGATGCTACCAGTGCCAGGCCCAGAACCATTCCTGTTTTTAAATCTTTTTGCATTTTTACTGTTCATAGCTTATAGCCGCAAAGACATGAAGACGCAAAGAGATTGTAAAATTAAAGAAAAAGAGAATCTTCGTGTCTTAGTGCCTTGGCGGCAAGTCTATTTGCTTTTTTTCTTTTCGTTTTTGAGACCAATTAACAATATCGGTGCGGCTATCGCAATGGAGGAATAGGTGCCTATGATAATGCCGAAACCGATTGCGAATGTAAATCCCCTTAGAGCTGTGCCGCCAAAGATGTACATTATCAGCACAACTATAAATGTTGTGAACGATGTCAAAATGGTTCTGGAAATGGTTTGGTTAATACTGTTTGTAATTATTTGTGGATTCAGACGGTCCTTACGGCGATTTTCCCGAATACGGTCGAAAATAACGATTGTATCGTTAAGGGAGTATCCGATGAGCGTCAGGAAAGCAGCTATTATTGCAAGGTTGATTTTGAAATCCCCGATCAGAAGTTTTTCGCCGATCGGCGTGCCTGCGATATAAGTGCAGACGGTAACGGCACCGAGTGTGATGCATACGTCGTGCAGCAGCGCTATAATTGCAGCAAGGCCATAGCGGACATTTCCGAATCGAATCCAGATATAGGTAATAATTGCAAACAGAGACAAAATAATGGCAATCAAAGCTCGTGTCTTTTGCTCTACACCGACTGAAGGATCAAGCTGTGTCGGCAGGAAGGAACCTTCCATGCTGGCCGCAGTCAGAACTTTGTCCGTTTCGTTTTCAACAAATCGTGCCCATTCATCTTCGCCTAATTGACGAAAAGCCGCCTGTGGGTCGGCACTGAGATAAACAAAAGATTTGACCGGCTGATTTGGCTCTATCATATCTAAATTATGGTCAAGGATATTGTAGGCGTACCAGTTAAAGTTGTATATCTCAGACTTCATTCGCAAATTCTTGAACCTTTGGTAAATTTCTTCAGCGGTGGCGGGTTTTTCGATTTTACAGGTGATTTTAATACCGCCTAAAAAGTCAGTAAGTTCCGGGAAAGAATCAATAAGGGTTTCGGTTATTTTTTCACTGGATATGATTTTGGGTTTAAGATTTTGCTGGATTTCCAATTCGTCCGCAAAAGCGGTTAGTATTGCATTGTTGACAATTTCATCGACTTGTGGTTCTGAGATATTGGCCTGCGGGAAAGCTGTACTCAAGACATTTTTTACAAGAGAAGGGTTTATCCGGCTTGTTGTTATGTAGAATGAAGTGCTGTTTTCGCTGTGTTGTGTTACGCTCAAATTGCTTAGTTTGTCACGAGAGTCGGCCTGGGCTTTTTCAATTGCTGAAATTATGGTATCGACAGTATGCTGCCCGGATTCGGGGAAAGTAATGGCGGCAGTGGTTCTATTTGTTTCGGTAGTGTTGATTTCATATCGTTTGTAAATTTTTTCGCCGTTAGATTTTGTTTTAATTGCTTTTCCAACACTATAGACGTTTGCCACTACCAGAGCAGGACTGTTCAAATCGTTTCCAATTTTGTGGATACTGTCCGCTACCTCCTGCCTTGTAAGATTGACTCCGTCTTTTAGATTGATTACGACACTTGTTCCGCCGGTAAACTCAATGTCATATTTATTGTTCTTCGCATCGTCTCTTGTGAAAAAGATAACCAATCCAGACACGATAAGCAGAATTGAGATGCAGAAGAAAATCGGACGTAAGGCCATCCAGTTTATATTCGGCTTATGTATAATGCGGAGCATAAATAAATGGTCTTTGATGACTCGTTTAGCCAGTAAGTAATCGAAAATTGTCCGGGTTACGAACAATGCGGTGAACATACTCGATATGATACCGAGCATAAGTACGATAGCGAAGCCCTTTATCTCTTCTGATGCGACCCAGTAAAGAATCGCAGCAGTGATGAATGTAGTCAGGTTGGCATCTAAAATAGTTCTGAATGCTCTCTGGTAACCGTTTTTTATGGCAATTCGAAGCGACGAGCCTCGCTGCTGCTCTTCGCGGATTCTCTCAAAAATCAGGACGTTGGCGTCAACACTCATACCAATGGTCAGTATGAGACCGGCGATGCCTGGCAATGTGAAAGTTGCTCTACTCAAGGCCATTATTGCCAGGACAAACAGCAGATTCATTAATAGTGCCACATCGGCAATTGAGCCGGCAAGCATATAGTAACAGGCCATACATAAGACGACTACTACAAGGCCGATTAAACCGGCACTGATACCCTGGTCTCGATTAACGGCGCCGATGGATGGCCCGATTGTTGTTTCCGATATCGGCGGCGGCAGTCTGGCGGGCAAAGAACCGGCGTTTAGCTTGTCAACCATATCGGCAACCTCTGTTTGTGTGAAGCTGCCTGTTATTATACCTTGTGTGGTTATTTTTGACTGAACGTTTGGAGCGGATATTGCAGTACCATCGAGCAGGATACATAATGGCCGGCCAATATTTTTCCCGGTAATTTTTCCAAATATCTTTCCAGCTCTGTCATCCAGCGTGAAGCTGATAGCTCTTCGTCCCATTCTGTCCGGACGTGGCGCTGCTTTTTTAAGTTTCCAATCTTTGTTATCGGCGCTGTGCAGCATAGCCTCGTTTTGTTTGTTGCTTGCCAGGACGTAGAATTTGTCACCAAACGGTGCAACAACCGAATTGGCCACTTTCCATTCGCTACTATCTTCTATTTCACACCATACATACTTGTTGTCTGAAGCATATTTGGGGCCTTTTGTCTTTAGGGTTTCAACATAGCCGGCCATTTCGTCGGCATCTACTTCGGGGTGGTCGATGGTCGGCAGTATTCTAAATTCCAGTATGCCGGCGCCTTTGAGCATTCGCTGGAGGTCCTTTGGGTCATCGAGTCTGCCCCGGAAAGGCTGATACTTGTCGAAAGCCGCTACTACTTTGTCGATTTTCTCAGCCCGGTCGGCAAATTCGATTTTGAGCTTTTCAACAGCCTCAGTTCTATTTGATGATTTGTCGAGGCAGGAGTTTATCTGATCTTCAGTCAGGTTTAGTTTATCAAGGACTTTTTTTACATTTTTGTATTGGATATTCAGGCCTGTTTCAGGGTCGGTTAGTTGCTCAACAACCTTGGCCCATTCGGCATAGGTTTCTACATATTCGGTAAGCAGGTCGAGATTATTGTTGGAGCCGAGGAAATCATTCAGTAACTTTGTTAGTTGTTGTTCACTCAACTTGGCCCAATCACTTCTGTTTAGCTTTATCCGGTCGAGGTCAAGGCCGGCAGCTTCGAGTTTTGAGTTTTGAGCTTCGAGTTTTGAGAAGAGTTCATCTCTTTTATTTTGCAAATCCCTGCGTTTGTCATAGACTGTGGCGAGTTCAGTGAGCATTGTTAGTCTGTCAGATGAACCCTGAGCAAATTTTTTGAAATCTTCGGCTCGTTGTTCCGCCGGTTTTTGAAGAGATCGCATAATTATTGCTGGATTTATGTTTTCGGCTAACAACTCGCTCAGGGCTTTTTCGAAATTCTGTCGTTTCGCACGGGTTTCTGCACTTGCCAGGGGCATTTGTATTTCGAATCGCGTATTACCCTGCGGCCGCCATACAAGGTTTTGAATGTTGGCGGGGTCTATCCGCCTTCGCAAAATGGTTATCATTCTTGTGGACAGATTTTGCTTTTCCGCCGCTGCGAGTCCTTGTGTGTCAATCTCGTAAATAAGACTTGTTCCGCCTGCCAGGTCTATTCCGGGCTTTAAGGTTTTGTCCGGCGGATACAAAGTCCAAGCTGCAACGACTACCAGAACAATAATTAAAGAGATTTTCCAAACCAGAGTTTTGTCCATAATTTCCTCATATTGTGTTGATGCGTATATATGTAAATGAGTTAATGCGTTCACTCATCTACTCATCTACTCCTTCACGATTTATCTTTCGACAAATTCCTTCCGACTGCTGAAGTGGCGACTTTTATTTTAGTATTGTTTGACTCATCAACTTTCAACGTAATCTCATCATCCCTGATGTCCACCACGGTTCCGATAATTCCGCCGATAGTTCTGACCTTGTCATTTTTTTGTAATGTTTGTACCATTTGTTTGTGCTGCTGTTGTTTTTTCCGAGGCCCTCTGAAGAGCAGGAAGTACATCACTACGGCCATCAAGCCAAACAATATCAGTGGGGAGCCGAAGAGACCTGGTGCTTGCTTTCCGGGTACGGTAGAGTTGGGGTCGGAGGCAACCGTCGTTGTTGATGTCTGTTCGGTAGTAACCGACTCTGAGGTAATGCCCGAGGCCCCCTCGCTGCCTGCGTTTTGAGCTAATAGCCATATATTGTTCATTTTATTTTCCTTTCATAGTTTATAGCGTGTTTAGCGTATAGCGTATAGGGTATAGTAAGAATTGTCAATTTTCAAATTGTCAAACTACCGGTTTTTAATTGCTCGGCTGCCCAGTCGGCAAACTCATTTTTTTCTATAGCCCGTCTTATTTTGGTCATTAGTCTCTGGTAAAATCTTAGATTATGCAAAGACACCAGGATTGGGCCGAGATATTCCTTCGTCTTAAAGAAGTGTCTGAGGGTTCCCCTGCAAAAATTTTTGCAGCAGTAACAGTCGCAGCCGGCTTCGATTGGAGCGGTGTCGTCTATATGAGCGTTATTCCTTAAGCGTAGAGGCCCGTTTTCAGTAAAGGCAAAGGCATTCCGTCCGTTTCTGGTCGGCAGGACGCAATCGAACATATCAACACCGGCCTTTACGGCGGCGATAATATCGGCTGGTGTGCCGACGCCCATCAGATAGCGAGGCTTATCCTGCGGCAAAAACTTTGTTGTAGAGTTGACTGTTTTTATCATATTGTCGTGTCCTTCACCTACACTTAATCCGCCGATAGCATAGCCGTCGAAATCTAATTTGACAAGCTCTGATGCACAGTGCCTTCGGAGAGGTAAATCGATTCCGCCCTGAACGATGGCGAACAACATCTGGCTGCTGTTGGTGTGAGCTTGTTTACACCTCCCGGCCCAGCGAATAGTTCTTTCTACAGCTTTTCTTAACTGCGAGCCGCTGCAGGGAAAGGGTGTGCACTCATCGAAACACATTATTATATCGGCGCCAAGCCGGTTCTGGATGTTGGTGGCGATTTCAGCGTTGAGCTGTATTTTTGCCCCGTCTATGTGGCTGACAAAATTGACGCCATCGTCGTTGATTTTGCTTAGAGAGCTTAGGGAAAAAACTTGATAGCCGCCGCTGTCGGTCAGTATGGCTCTGTTCCAGGCCATAAATTTGTGCAGTCCGCCAAGCTCTTCGACCGTTTCGATTCCGGGCCGAAGCATCAGATGATAAGTGTTGGCCAATATGAGCGCAGAACCGGTTTCCTTGAGTTGCTGTGGTGTGGTTCCCTTTACCGCACCGGCGGTGCCGACCGGACAAAAGACAGGCGTTTCAACCTTGCCGTGGGCTGTAGTTAAAACGGCTCGCCGAGCTGCAGAGTCGCTGTCTGTATTGAGAATTTCGAACTTAGCCATTTCAATAGACACTTACGATTTTGGAGCCGGGGTAGTAATAGAAAAGAATTTGCCTTGCGGTTTTGCCTTTTCTTGCCATCGCCTCCGCACCATACTGGCACATTCCCACGCCGTGCCCCCAACCTCTGCCTGAAACAAACGCCCATTTATCACCCATATTGACGATTTGGCAAATTGTGCTTTTTAATTTAAGGCCGGTCGGGTCAATTGACAGGCGAAAATCCTCCGCTCGTAAAAAATCGTTTTTGCCGGTGGAGCCGGACAGTTTGACCTGGGTCAGTCGGGAAATTTTTCCATAGTTACTTTGCCTGGCCGGTGTGATATTCGTGATTTCTCCGAGCTGCTTCAGCTTTGGATACTTCTTCAGCAGCTTGGCTGTAACATCGCTTTTATCGAATTGAACCATCGGCCAAAAGAAAAAGCTTGGCTTGGCTACATCCTTACAATAAGGACAGGGAACGCCGGCGAGCGGTTCAAAAGAATCGCCGAACACATTATTGCTGTTTTCTGTGTGGCCGCCACAGGTTGAGCTGTAGTAAGCAGGAAAAATCTCGTATTGCGTATTGCCTATTGCGTATTGCGTATCAGCTTCCTGCTTCTTACAGACCAGTACCTGGCCGGATGTGCTGTTGACGGCGTTCCAAATCCGAGATGATTCGGAGCCGAGGCCGCGATAGGCTTGATTTGCTTCTGTCTTCGTGACATCCCAGCCGCGTCTGCTGCCAAATCGTTTTTTGATGTACAGGCAGTAGGTCCTTGCTGCGATTGCCTGAGCCTGCAGCGCTGCCGGCTCCCAATAATCAGGCATCTCAGCGCCTACTACGCCGGCTAAATACGGCTCAAGCGGAACGAGATTTACCGCATCGAAAGAATTGCCGTCAGGATTGAGTATAAGCTCTAATTTGCCGCGATAATCGTCGCCGTTGAGGTTGAATATATGCGGGTCGTCCGGCAAAATAATTACTTTGTTGCTTGTGAAGGATCGGCCGGCAATGATAATTTTGCCGGCGGATACACTAACGTTTATCGGCATATCGACCTGGTCAAAGCGGGCTTGTATGGTCTGTGTTTGCGGATATAAAACGGTGAAGGATGAGGTGGTATTCAACCTCAAAGATCTAATATCGTCAAGGAGCAAAACTCTTACCCAGAACTGTTGTTCGGTATCCATTTGGGGGGTGGACTCGATGAGTTGTCTTTCCCTGCAGCCGCCAAGAATTACAGAGAGGAAAAAAGCAAAAATGTAAAAGGCAAAAAGAAAAGGTGTGCCGGTTTTCTCACTTCCCCCTTTTGCATTGCTTGTTGGAAGCGAACCTGTCAGATTTAACTTTTTATCTTCTCTTAAAATACTCAAACTGACCGATTTAATATATCGAACTTGCTTAATTGCTTATCGAACAAGAAGTTAAACTAATTGCCGACGCAGTCGGCTTCAATTAACGAGATACGAAATACGAGCGACGAACGACGCTCAAACTGATCCGTTTCGAAGAAACGGTCAGTTTGAAATAAAATAGTCAATAGTAAATAATCAGTAATCAATTCGATTAGTCCAGGCTTCGCAGGGATAATCCAATGTTGATGAGAGCTTTTTTGATTTCATTTAAACTTGTTATCCCGAAATTTTTACAACCGAGCAGCTCGGCATCTGTTTTGCGTATCAAATCGCCGATTGTACGCATATTGAGCTTTTGCAGGCACTTGCGGGCACGGACCGATAACTGGAGCTCATCCACAGATTTGTTCATCACCTCTTCATCTTTCGCACTGCCGGGCTCAGCGGTTTCTACTGAAGAGAGCTGTTTTTCATCCAGAGCCATACCGAGATGCAATGATTTTGATTCCAGGATGATTTTTATTTCCCTAAGGGAGGTTTCGCCGAAATTTTTGTAAGACAGCAGTTCTGCCTCGGTAATGTTCAAAAGATTACCGAGTGTTTCGATATTCATTTTTTTGAGGCAGTTTCTGCTGCGCACCGACAGCTCAAAATCAGAAATCGGTGTTTCGAGAATTTGGTTTTTGCGGGTTTTCTTTTTTTCTTTTTCCTCGTCGCAAAACATTGTTTTTGAGCTTTCGATGTCTTTTTTGAACAGCATGGCTCTTTGATGACTCGGATGAGAGTCCAGTACCTTATCAATACATCGAACCGCTTTGTCGAACTGGCCCATATCTTCATAAAGTACAGCTAAATTCATCAGGGCGCTTACATAAACGGGGGTGATTGAAACGACTTGCTTGTAGTAGTCGATAGCCGCATCTTCATCACCGGATAAATCACAACGATACGCAAGGTGGAAAAGGGCTTTTTGATGATTCGGGGATAATTCCAAAGCTGTTTCGTAATTGTCCATTGCCTCTTCGTAAAAACCCTGCATTTCCTGGAGACGGCCAAGTTGGTAATGATATTCGGCACTTACGTTTTCAAAATTTGCGCAAGTTTTGAGTTCGTCAGTGCAGGTATCGAACTTTGACGCATAACGATACGTGGCGACTTTTTCCAGCGTTGTGCTTAATGTATCAGCCCCGCAATCAAGGCTTTTTTGCAGGTTTTCGATAGCTTTGTCGAATTTGTCGGTTCGGCGAAGTGCAAAGGCCATGTATATGAATTTTTCTTTGCAGTCCTTTGCTTTTTTCAGTTTGCCAGCCGCTTCCTCGTTTCTGCTCAGAATAAAAAGACCAATTCCCGCCGCCAGAAGAGCGTTCTGCCCTGTTTTGGACAGATTTTCTTCAAGTTGCTCGCTGAAGGCGATACGGTTGCTTTCGCTGGAATGGACTATCTCAGCGAGTCTCTTAATTTCGTCCATAGACGGTAAATTATCAGCGAATAAGTCGATTCCGGATTCTGTAGTCATTTCCATTATGATTTTGCTCCCGCAGTAATTAGCATTTAGCGTATAGTTTTCTGTTTCTATCTGCTATTCTTACACAAGGCTAAGCATTATAAGGTTAAATGTGAGATTTGCAACAGCTTTTTTAGCCGTTTGTGCTTTGTTGCATTCGTATCCAGGGGCAACAGTGGTAGTTCCAACAATGTCGCTATACCGTTTTTAATGGCCTGGCTTTTACCAGCTTGTTTGTTTAATGTCCCGCCATTTGGCGGCTTGTCCGCCGATTTCGAGTATTTCAGCCCGGCTGACAAGCCAGTTATTTCCCGGTCCTTTCCGCAGGTCTAATTTTATCTTTGTCAGCATTATTCGTTTGAAATTCTGATACACGTAGCTTTGTTTGTCAAACACCGTACGCACCGTAAAAATTGCAGTTGCGGCTGTTTTGGGGGGCGATATTTCTATTGCTAAAACCCTTTTTATATTTTTCTCAACGAGCGGCTCCGATAGCTTCACTCTGCAGTAATACATCAAAATTTCTTTGCTGTTATGATATGAGTCGCGGTAGTTGTCAGAAATAATCGTTTCGATGGCATCAGGATCTTCTTCTTCAACAGCTTCTACCATTGTATTGATTACCGTATTGATTTTCTCCAAATCGGTTTGAACTAAGAAATCCAGTCCGAAAGCAGCCGCAATCAGAAAGGCAGGTAGCGCCAATTGCCACCAATGCCGTTTTTCCGGGAGAATCGAGCGGAAAATTAACGCCGCAAGCAGTACGGCAATTGCTGCAATCAGCAGTGTCCAGGGCTGTTCAAAAATGTCGGACATTACTTAGGCCTTTTGTAGTTCATAGTTCGTAGTTCATAGTTCGTAGTTGGCGTGTTTTCGCGTGATTTGTCATATCAGGGGCCAGGGCCGTTACGGTTATAAATCCCTCTGCCAGTGACGTTGTGTCGGCGGGACTCAGTTCGATTCGGTGCGGGCCGCCGGCTAATTGAAAAACGGTTTGACCCTGTTCGTTTTTTTGGCTGATATAGCATTCCTGGAATCCTTCAGTTGATTGCGGAACAACTCTTACGCCTTTGGGTTCTCCGTTCGATAATCGCGGTATGTTAATATTTATCACATCGCCGCTGTTGACCGGCATAAGTTTTTTCAGGATTGTAGCGCAGTACCCTGCTGCACTTTCAAAGTCCATTTGCCTCTCAGCAGCAAGGCTCATCGCCACAGCGGGAATTTTCAGAAACGCCCCCTCCATCGCAGCGGCGACTGTTCCGGAGTAATAAACGTTTATTCCTGCATTTGCCCCGTTGTTTATACCCGCAATGAGCAAATCTATCGGCCCCTCGTGCAGCTGCATACAGGCGAGTTTAACGCAGTCGGCGGGCGAACCCTGCACGCTGAAACCGGTGAACTGGCCGTTAATATTAACCTTGTTGCACACTAAGGGCTGGGTAAATGTAACTCTGTGGCTGGCGCCTGACTGGCCGTCCGCCGGAGCAACTACCGTCACATCTCCCATTTTGACAAGTTCTTTATAAATGGCAGCCAGACCCGGTGCGAAAATGCCGTCGTCATTTGTCAATAATATTTGCATAATATCCTGATTGGGTTAACGCATTCACTCATTTACTCATTCACGCATTATTGTAATCGCCTGCGGGGCTTCTGTCAATGCCGTGTATGGGCATCCCGTGGATTGACAGCTTTGCCATGCGATGTATAATGCCCAGCTATGAAGAGATACTCGCCGGATAAAAAGTTTGTTGTGATGACGAGAGACCAGGTTCGTGCGTTTGATTCCTGGGCGATAAATACGCTCGGCATACCTGGCGTGGTTTTGATGGAAAATGCCGGCCGTAGTTGTGCCGAACTGATTAAAGACAAGCTCGCCGGAACCGCCATACCGAGGGTTTGTATATTCTGCGGGACGGGAAATAATGGCGGCGACGGATATGTGATTGCCAGACACCTCTTAAACAGCGGTTTTAGAGTCGGCGTTATCATTGTCGGCGACCGCAACAAAGTCAAAGGCGATGCAAAGATAAACCTGGATATCTTAGAGCAAATGGGCCAGCCGATTGAACGGTTGAACCTAAAAGAGGGCAATATTGCCGAAAGGATTGAAGCTTTTGCCGCCGGTGCTTGCTTGCTTGTTGACAGCCTTTTTGGTACGGGACTGAGGGGGCGGCTCGGCGGTGAGTATAAGCAATTGATAGAAAGCATAAATGCTCAGAATTGCCCTATTCTGGCGGTGGATATTCCATCCGGCTTGGATTGTGATAGCGGCCAGCCACTTGGCGCCGCTGTCAGAGCAACTTATACCGTAACTTTCGTTGCGGTCAAAACTGGTTTTATATCCGCAAACACAGCAGCTCAGTACACGGGCGAAGTTTTTGTTGCCTCGATTGGTGTCGAGCCATCCAGCGACGCGGCAAATTAAAACATGCCGGTACTGCCGGTCTGCGTTTTGTGGCCGATAAAATAAAGAAATCTTTCAGTGCTGAATACGGGAATCGATAAAACCTGCGCACGGTTCTGAACTTGCTTGTAATGGGCCAGTTTCTGTAATGAAGCCTCGTATTTTTCCATTGCCATCGGGTACACTTCCATTTCTTCAAAAGTCGGCTTTTTGCGAACTATCGGAGCTTTGCCGAGAACCAGGAAGTCTGTGTCGATGGAAACGGCATCAGCCACTTTGCCGCCCCATTTTTCAACAAGTGCTTTTATTTTATCAACCCCGCCGTAATCAATATCTCCATCGCCATCAATATCAAAATCGCCGTCAACCACAAATACATTTGTTTTATCGCTGTCCCAGATTAAATTTGCAACGATGTCATCCTGTACGATTGGTCTTTTCATTTCTGAACGTATAATTCGTGCCGCCGAAATGGTTTTTTCAATATCGAATACTTCGATTTCAGCCTTTCCTCTGCCGTCCTTCGGGATGGGCATACTTTTGTCATAAACCGAGAAGGTTAAACCTTGATAAACACGGTCGTCACTTCCGATATTCAAATAAGCTATTTTGGCCTGGTCATCAATCAGCATTATTTTGCCGTCCGGCTTAAACGCCGCCACTTCAACGTCCGGTTGCGGCTTAATCTTCCTAAGCTCTTCCTGGATGGCCTTCATCTTATCCTGAGCTATTCTCTTTTCTGCCTGTGTTTTCAGCAGTTCCTGGTATAGTTCTTTACGATTGGCTCTTTCTTCATCCAGCTGGGCCACAAGGTTCTGAACCTGCTGTTCTGCGGTTTGTTCCATCAGTTTTTTAAGTTCATTGTAACTTTTTTCAATGTCCTTAACCTGCTGGTGATATTTTTCCTTCTCTTCCGACAGTGCTTGCTCTTTTTCAAAACCGGCTGCCATCGCATCGTCAAACCGTTTTTGCAGCTCTTTAATTTGTTCTTCCACAGCAAGTTCTGCGTTTGTGATATTGCCCAGCTCTGTTTTCAGCTCTTCTATTATTCGTATAAGTCCGGTCGTATTGGGGTCTGCGTTTTCAATGTCAGGGGATCCTTGAGCCAACAACTCTAATGTGTCCCTGACCTTTCTATTGGCGGTGGCGACTTTGACTTCCGCTGAGGTGTCTTCGGGCAGGGGGCCGATGATTTTTGATACCATTTCGTCAAGATAATCAACCATTGTGCTGAGTCTGCTCTTTCGGCCCTGTTTTGTTCCGATTAGCGTTCCTATTTTTCGCAGTTCCGAGGGGGTAGCTATCTCTTTAAGGTCGTTTTGTGACTTTTCTGCTGTTGTCCTCTGTTCTTCGAATTTGACATAGTAGATAACTGCAACGGTGGTTGCAGCGATAAAAAGCCCTACAAAGGTTATCAGGGTATAAAGCATAGCATTGCTTTGCGGTCTTTTGCCTGCTGGCATAGTAAAACTCCTTAGAAATACTGAAAAATCGCCTGTTAAGGCCGTTTAGACTTTGTATTATCGTCCTAAATTGGTTCTAAGTCAACAAAAAAAACAACGTCGAGGTCGTTTTAATCATCGGTGCGATTGTTTTTAGGCTGTTGTTGGCCTGATTAATCACGTATAAAAAACAACTTAGGCAATCCGGCTGTGAGAATCATCGGGCGGTTTTCGCTATTTCTTCATAGATGCGCAAGGCCCTGCGATACTCATCTATAGCAGCCTTGGACAATACGTCTTTGCTGCGTGCAATCTGCTCTTCTGTTTGCTTGATGAGAAAATCCACCTCTGCTTTCAGCGGCCGCAGTGGCTTGCCCTTTACATCAATATGAAATGGGCTGCTGTGCGCAAAACGGATTCGTTTGTCGCCCCGGTCCTCGAAACAACGTACCGCTATCCAGGACGAAGAGTCGATATTCACAATCTCGTGTATTTGATTTGTATAAGCGCCTGTTTCGGTTTTTCTGTTTTCGGGTTTGATTGTCCTGGCGACCTGACCGTTGATAACCAGCTCGATGCGCTGCAGCGGGTAGGCGCTGTCTGCGGCCCCGGCAATCAGGTAAGAGCGGAGTTGCTGATTTGATTGCGTGATGGTAGAACCTGGTTCGAGTCCATTGATGGTTACTGACAGCATAGGGCCGGTGGTAACGAAACTTCGGCCTTCGTTTAGTCCTCGTATCCAGGCATCGTAACTGAATCCTTCTTTGATATTCACATATACACGGCCAAAACCAAGCGGCACCGGATGAACGCCCGAAGCGGTTCCCGCCGTCGGACGCAAACGAAAACCGCAATTGAGCAATGTATAGTAGTTCTGAAATCCGTAATCTATCCAGCCCCATTCGGTAAATCCATCTTTGTCGGTTTCAATTCGCATATACTTCGGCGGGGTCTGGCCGAATTTCGTAAAGCCGAACTCCGTGCGCCATATGTGGTTGTTAGATAATTCGAACAGGTCAATATTTATCACGGCAACCAGCATCATAGACCATGGCCAGTTGTGCTTATCCAAATCGAGCAGTCCACCCTGCTGCCTTGCCTTTTTAGCAATGGGACCTACCGGAGGCAGGCCTTCTTCAAAAGTCGTTTTGTGATTGAGAATGAAGAACGCTCCAAGTGTGTTTTTTTTCCCATTTATCGTAAAAATTTCGTACTCGGTGTTCATCGGATAAATCACATGGGTATCATCGATTGAAATTAAACTGCTTTTGTTTTTTGGGTTGATGCTTTCCTCGCTGGTGGTCGGGGGGGTAAACGCTTTTGTCGTCCAGTAGTTTAAGGGCAATGAGACGTTGAGGTCTTCTGCCATCTGTATGTTGGGCAATTCTTCCATCGAACGGTGCACATGTGTATCGCCTGAATACCAGCGGCGTTGTGCCATATTGATCCATCGCCTGAGCCGAATCGTAAGCTTGACCGGCTCTGCTGCGATTAGTACCCTGCGTGTTTCGGGAAAATATTCCTTGCCTCGTTCTATGGTAACGGTGTATTCGCCCGGCGGCAATTCAACGATAAAGGGGTGTGGCGAAGGGGTCGTATGCATCTCAACGGAATTTTTATTGATCCAGGCCCGATTTTTGTAGGGAACCGCTGAACCGTTTGGAGAAGCTGAGCGAGGGAAATACCATTTCCGGTCTTTGTCCTGAATATATACCCGACAGGCCAACGGCTGGGCGGTATCCACATCCAATACTTCCGTCCACAATTGGACTGTTTTTTCAGCGGCCTGAGCCGAGCAAACCATCATAATTGCAACCGTGATTCCTGAAATAAAGCTGCGAGTCATAATTTATTGTCCTTCTAAATATATTGTAACACTCTGCCGGCTATTCTCAAAGTTTCTCTAAAAGCTCTGGTAATTGACTGATTTTGTGTATTACATATTGCGGGGAGGCATTAGCTTCGTCGCATGATTCTGTGTGTATGCGGGCGGGGCGGATTAGCTGGATGGTCGAAAACCCTAATTTGTTAGGTGCGATAAAATCCTTTTTCTCATTGTCAGCGACATAGACAATAGTTTCCGGCTTTACGTTTAAGGTCGCCATTAGTTTTTCGAAGCCGGCAGGTGACGGTTTCCAGAATTCTCTGCCGAACTGTTCGGTATAAATTATGCACTTAAAATATTTTTCGATTCCCAGTGTCTGCACCTTTAGCTGCTGGGCCGGTAGAAAGCCGTCCGTCAGCAGAGCCAACGTATATTTGCCGCTTAGCCGGCAGAGCACATCCCTGCTGTCATCCGGTAGTGTTATTTTTGGGACATGGTTGCGATAGGTTTTTACAGCAGAGCCGAGCAGCTTGTTGTCGTAGGCTATTGCGAGTTCCTCAAAAGCTGTATTAAATGTCTTTGTGCGGTTGCCGGCGGCGAACTGCTTCCATAAGCAATCGAGGATACGCTCAGCAGCTGGTGTCTCGGCCAGGTTGGCGAGAAACCGGGCAACTGCTCCGAAGCCGCTTCTGCAGTACTCGATTTCATCGTAGAGCGTATCGTCTAAATCAAAAACAACTGTTGTTATCATAGGGTAATTGATTATAATCTTACGATAATCAATAATCAATAATCAATGAGAAGGGAAAGCTATGAAATTTTTTGAGATAATGCGTCCCTCACATTGGACTAAGAATGTGTTTGTATTTGCAGCTCTTGTATTTGGGAAAAAGCTTTTTGGCCCTGCTGATGAAGTGCTTTTGGCTGTTGGCAGTGCTGTCGGCGGCTTTTTCTGTTTTTCTCTGGCGGCATCGGCTGTCTATATCTTTAACGACATAATTGACCGTAAGACAGACAGCCACCATCCCGAAAAATACAAAAGACCGATAGCGGCGGGGCGGGTAACCATTGGCTCTGCTGCTGTAATGTCCGTTCTATGCGCTGTAGTAGCGATTATTGGCAGCTTTCTACTCGTTCACAGCTTCGCAGGTTTAATCCTGGCATATATTGCGCTGATGATTCTTTATTCGCTGTTGCTGAAAAGAATGATGATTCTGGATTGCATAGCAATATCAATCGGCTTTTGCTTACGGGCCGTTGCCGGCGCTGTTGTCGTGGGAGTATTTATCTCGCCCTGGCTGATTATCTGTACCTTTGCTTTGTGCCTGTTCCTGGGTTTTGGCAAGCGGCTGTTTCGCTATTTCATTCGCCAGTTTTACCGCTTGGCTAATAAAACCAAAGTTTGTAGAATAATCAGCGTGTTTAGAAAAAACAAATGACGGGTGAAAGGAGTTTTTACCAAAATGAGTATATAGGACTTACAACCAGGCTCTGCAAAACCTGTTAGAATCATAGAACCCGGATTTGACGTTCTTGCCGTCGATATCCACCGAAAAG
>CAJVYN010000031.1 GCA_913009355.1 uncultured bacterium
GGTATTGTTTTGGAGTAAGCTGTTTAGAACAACGGCATATAAAAGCGTCTGGTGGGCAGACGAGTGAACACTTAGCCGGTCCTTTTCGTAAAGTTTTAATAAGGCCAACCCACAAAAGGAGTTGAGAATGTTGGTTTTGAGTAGGCAGAAAGATGAGTCGATTATGATTGGCGATGACGTCAAGATTACCATCGTCGATGTTCGCGGGGACAAGGTTCGCCTTGGTATAACGGCCCCGAAGAATATACCGGTTCATCGCATAGAAGTGTACGAGGCGATTCAGCGCGAAAAGATCGAGAAAAAGGCGAAGCAACAGTAAGCTTATCAAGCTGACACGTCTGCTGTTATCAAATTTCAGACACCGTCCTATTTGAACATCCTTTTCAAAATAGGATGGTTTTTTTGTGCGCCCAGTTTTACATTCGCTTTACAACACAGCCCGAACCGACACTTTCAGCATCATCAGACATCTTCGGTGAGCGTCCAGGTAACTATCTGTGATGTTGTGTATGGAGGTCCTAATGCGGTTACTGACGCCCTATAAGTTATCGTTTGAGAAGAGGTATTGCTGTTTCCTATTCCTGTTACAAAATCATAGTCGGTAGTTGCCGCCGCAAATAACGTCTCTCCGGCTGAAGTGCCGTCGGTACCTCCCGGAGCCGCCACCGTTGCATACAGATTGATACCGGTGAATAACCCATCTATGCTGCCGGTGATTTTTCTGGTCAGGCCGACAGCGACGTTTGAGGTCCAGGCCATTGTGGTGGTAGCATCTGATTGGTCTGCGGGCAACTGACCGGCGGCGGCAGGTGCGCCGATTGTCAAAGTTGCCGGGTCGCCGCTTACAGCAATGTCGGCAATCTCACTGAACGTGATGGTTACAGTCTGGGTGGTACTTCCGGTTACTGCCATTGCCGCTGCTGGAAGCCCTACAACCAATATTGCCGCTAACAAAACTTTAGCTAAAATTTTCATAATTCAGTCCTCTCTCTTCAGCTACCATAACATACTTCGTTTTTGCACTGCGGCTTTATATCACCACTGCCGGTTTTACTAAATTGCCGCCCTGTACCTTTGTTTAAAACATACTAAAAAAAAACTCAAAAGCCAAAATGGTATCGTTTTTTTTTGTGGTGGTGTGTGATTGCCGATTTCGGATTATGGGTCTGTTTTGTGGCAAGTGCTTGTTTTACATTCGCTTATAGCACGGCCTGCCGCCGCTGATAATCAGCGTAAATTCAAACCTGCCGTTTCTGAATTCGGCTTTGGCGGCATAAGCAATGCAGGCCAGCCCCAACTCCTCAGCAATTTGCGTTACGTCGGGAACCTGTTTTACCAGAACTATGTAGTTACTCGTAAAATATCTTTCAGACAACAGCACAGTTTTTCTTTTGCGTTATTCTGCTGTTTGTGCTATTTTCAGGTCGTTATTTTATCAAAAACAGCGTTTGCAGTCGAAAAGTGTGATTTAGAACTTGTTTTGGCTAAGAGAATAATGTCTAATCCTACATTCGGTCGTGAGAAAAGTAAGTGCAAACAGGTTAACTTGTTTTTTGTTGAGGTGAACTAAAGATGGCAGATTTGGAAGCATTGGCTGAGGCAATTATTAAAGGTGACCAAAATACTACGGTGGAAATTACCAGGACGGCCCTTAATGAGGGTACAGCGGCTGAAAGTATCCTCAATGATGGATTAATTGCGGGTATGGGCATTATTGGCGAACGTTTCAAAAAGAACGAGGTTTACATACCGGAGGTGCTTATTGCCGCCAGAGCAATGAAAATGGCAATGGAAATCCTTGAGCCGGAACTTGTTAAGGCTGGTGTCGAGCCGGTTGGAAAGTTTTTAATAGGAACAGCGCAGGGCGATTTACACGATATCGGTAAAAATTTAGTGGCAATGATGCTAAAAGGTGCCGGCTTTGAAGTTATTGACCTTGGCGTTGATATTAAACCTGAAAAATTCGTTGAGCAGGCCAAGGCCACTGGCGTACAGTTGATTGGTATGAGTGCGCTTTTGACTACGACAATGCCTGCTATGGAAAAAACCATAAAGGCACTGAAGGATGCCGGCGTTTCGGCCAAGATTATGATAGGCGGCGCACCGGTAACGCAGGGCTACGCTGACAAGATTGGCGCCGATGGCTATTCTGCTGATGCCGCCTCGGCTGTCGATTTGGCCAAAAGTCTGGTCGCCTGATACTCGCGGTATATCTTAATCCTACAAACATCTTCTTATCTCACAACAGAACCTGAAAGCAGCGTTTTTTAACGCTGTTTTTTTTGCGCTGAATTTGTTAAAATGGACACTTGGTACAACAGGAAAACTCGAATGTCGAATTTCGTGCTTCGACTTTTATATTTGCTTTTTATTGGCTATGCGCCGGATACAGAATCAAAATTTAGCACAATTGTTGATGCAGCTTCGGTTTACGCCTCAAAACCAGCGCCAAAAGCAGCTTGACTCTGCCGAGAAACTGCTGGCGATTATCGATAAGGATAAGGAATATCCTTTTGAGTTCGTCTGCTTCCGAATTACAGGTTTTCACCCCAAAGGCATGGCAGAGCTGCCGCTGATAAAAGGCGATAGCCTTGCAGAAGACCTGCGGATTTTTATTTCCAAGCTGAGCGGCCGGCTCGCCCGCCCTGTTACTGAGCAAAACCAAAAAGTTTATACCATCGAAGAGCTCGCAGCAACTCTTGGTGTTTCAACGAAAACAATTCATCGCTGGCGAAAACGAGACCTGATTGCACGAAAATTTATTTTCGATAACGGTAAAAAACGTTTTGGTTTTTTGCAATCCACAGTCGATAAATTCCTCGATGCAAACCCAAGCCTTATTGCCAAGGCAAAAACTTTTACGCGACTGACAGATAAGGAAAAACAACTGATTATAAAACAGGCCGTTACGCTTGCAGCCAAAACCACACTGAGCCGTTACCAGATTATAAACCGGATAGCGGATGAAATCGGCAAGGTTCACGAAACCGTCAGGTACACAATCGCCAACTATGAAAAAGCCAATCCTGATAAACCTGTTTTTAGCAAGCCGGCCGGCATAATCAGCCCCGCCGCAGCCGGCGAACTCTATAAGCTGTTCAAACAAGGATGCGACATCGAAGAATTGATGAGTCAATTCAATCGTTCTAAAAGCTCGATATATCGGATTATAAACATGCGCAGGGCAAGGGCAATCCTTGCCAGAAAGATTGAATTTATCGCCAGTGACGAATTTCTTGAAGAAGATGCCGGAGAGAAAATTCTCGCAAAGTCAATCAACCTGCCCTTGTCCACTTTCAGCAATGGCTCTGAGCTATTCGGATTAGCCGGCAGTTCCCAGCCGAAGTATTTGCAGACATTGAAGGGCGCAGCCGTACTCAATAGGGACAGCGAAGTCGAGCTGTTCCGTAGATATAACTATCTAAAATATCTGGTCTGCATAACCAGAGCGGGAATGAAACCGACTCGGGTCCTTAGCCCTTGTCTAAGGAAAATTGAAGACTATTTGGCTGAGGCCGAGACAATCAAAAAAATGATAATCGAGGCAAACCTGCGACTTGTCGTCAGCATTGCAAGCAAACACACTGTCAGCGGGGCAAACCTGCCGGATTTGGTCAGCGAGGGTAACTTCTCGCTGATGCGGGCGGTCGAAAAATTCGATTATACGAGAGGTTTTCGATTCGCCACTTATGCCACCTGGGCCATAGCCAAAGACTATGCCCGCAAGATACCCGCTGAGACCGCCCGGCCCGATAGGGCGACAGCAGCTTCGTTGACAAATATTCAGCGTGATTTGAGAATCACAGAAGCCGCGGATTTTGCAGCTATCGAGCGCACACGTCAAAGCCTGGTTGGTGTTATCAAGGATAATCTCAACGAACGTGAACAGTACATAATCTTAAATCATTTTGGCCTGATTGGCTCGCTGATAAAAAAGAAGAAAAAGACCTTAAAGCAAATCGGTGATGATTTGGGCATCAGCAAGGAAAGAGTCCGGCAAATCGAATTGATTGCTTTGCAGAAGTTAAGGCACTTTCTGAGCATTGAGGAATTTGAGTTGCTGACAGGTTAATAATCGATTATTTACTATTGATTGTGGATAGCTCCTGATTGGTGTTGTATTTACTGCGGCAGGATTAAGGGAAAAAAACCCCGACATAAAGTCGGGGGCTAAATAGCGTTTGGTTATAAAGAAGATGGTGGGATATATGCTAACGTGGACAACTTACGGCAGTTGGCTGCAGGGCGACGAACGTGGATACGTTAAGAACGGTAAAGTTCTTGGTGTAAATATCGGCCTGCGGCAGGCGAATACGTTGGTGCAGAAAGCAAAAACTGTTAAATTGAACCAGAAAGAACAGGAAATTGTGCGAAGTGCTATTCTGAACGAAGCGGAAAGTTTGGACCAGAAGATATATGCCATAGCCATCTGCTCAATTCATGTTCATATAGGATCGAATTCTATTGTCAGGCCGATAAGCAAAGTCCTGAGCCATTATAAAAACGCTGCAAGGCTGGCGCTGGAAGCAAATGGATTTGTTGGTAAGTTGTGGACAAAAGGATATGATAAGCGATATTGTTTTAATGGAGATGAGTTGAAAAGTAAAATCGATTATGTTCGGAAACACGACCAGTAAACTGTTAGCCCCCAGGTTTATCCTGGGGGTTTAACATAAAAAGTAAAACCATTTCGACATAAAGGAAAAAACCCCGACATAAAGTCGGGGGCTGAAGTTGCAGTATCATAATCAATTTTAACAAGGGGAAACTAATGGATACAATCGGCTTTGTCGGCGGCGGGAATATGGCTGAAGCCCTGATAAAGGGCATAATAACCGCTAACGTTTACAAACCTGAAAATATCTTTATAAGCGATATTCGGGCCGAAAGACTTACATACCTGGCAAAACAGTATGGCGTTCAGACAGTAGATGAAAACTCATACCTGGCCGAAAAGGTCGAAACACTCGTTTTAAGCGTTAAGCCCCAGAATATGACTGAGGTATTACAGGGTATAAAAGATGCTATCCAGCCGGACATACTTGTAATATCAATCGCCGCAGGTATAAGAGTTGCCAACATTGCCGCCGTTCTGGGCGATGTTGCAATAGTTCGTGTTATGCCCAATACGCCGGCTTTGATTGGCGAAGGGACCGGTGCGTTGTTCGCTAATGACAAGGCAAAGCCGATGCTTGAAAGAGCCGAGACGATTTTCTCATCGGTCGGCAGTGCTGTTGTTATCGAAACCGAAGATTTGCTCGATGCCGTTACAGCCGTGAGCGGCAGCGGGCCGGCTTATTATTTTCTTTTGACCGAAGAAATGATAAAAGCAGCAGGTCAATTGGGCCTGCCTGACGATATAGCCAGGAAACTGGTTCTGCAAACCGCTAAAGGTGCCGCTTTACTTGCGGTTGAGACTGATAAAAAAGGCGAAACTATCGCTGAGCTTCGCCGAAAGGTTACCTCGCCCGGCGGTACAACCGAAGCTGCTCTGAAAGTCTTCGCAGACGGCAAATTCGGCCCATTGATAGCCCAGGCCATCAAAAAAGCCCAAGACAGAAGCCGGCAGCTTTCAAATTACAACGGATAGCGGTTAAAAAACAGCGGTACGTCATCGACATACGCAATACGGCCAGTTATTCAATGATAATTGCCTCGACCGGGCACTCGTCGGCGGCCTGCTGAACAGCATCCTCGAACTTGGCGGCAATCTCATTCTCGGCAACTTCTGCCATATCCGAACCCATCTCGAAAACATCAGGACAGGTATCTACACACAGTCCGCAGGCAGTGCAGGTATCCTCAATCCTAACTTTCATAATAAATACCCCTTCAAATTGACTATTTACTATTGATTATTTCCTACAGATTATTTATTATTGAATAGGTTAATAGTCAATAAAAAATAATCAATAATAAATTTTTCGGCCGGGTCCCATGCAAGCCGAGCCCGTGAATCTGGTCAGGCGGGGAACCGAGCAGCCATAAGCGTGTGCTCTGTTGTGCTGTGGTAAACCCGGCCATCTTTTTAATGATTATTGATAAATGATAAATGATTATTAGTCGCAATACCATAAATGGACGAAAATGACTTAAAGAAGCGAACAAAAGAGTTTGCGCATCGTTGTGTTAAATTGGCCCTGGCTTTGCCGGAAACTCCCCTGGGCAGGCACATTCGATTTCAGCTAATAAAATGTTCAACCTCTGTAGCCGCAAACTACCGTGCCGCCTGTGTCGCACAATCAAAGGCGGATTTCGTTTCCAAGCTAAGCATTGTCATAGAGGAAGCTGATGAATCAAGCTTCTGGATGGAGTTTATACTTGAAGAAAAATTGCTAAATGAAAGGCAAGTTATTGGTTTATTAAAGGAAGGTAAAGAACTAACCGCTATTTTTGTAACTTCGAGAAAAACAACAAAAGATAGAAGCTCAGAATTTGTGACAGAAAATGGACTTTATGTCAAATAATCAATAATCAATAATCATTAATCATTGGAAAATGCCGTATACTGTTCTTGCAAGAAAATACAGGTCGCAGACGTTCGACGAGGTCATCGGTCAGGATCCTATCAGCCGGACACTCAAAAACGCTATAAAGACAGCTAAAGTTGCACACGCCTATCTGTTCGCAGGCACTCGCGGCGTCGGCAAAACAACTATGGCACGGGTGCTGGCAAAAGCTCTTAACTGTCTGGCCTTCGAGACGCCTACCACACAGCCGTGCTGCAAGTGCGAAAGTTGTATTGCTGTCAACGTTGGCGAAGATATTGATGTCATCGAGGTTGATGGAGCGTCAAACAACCGTGTCGATGAGATTCGCGAACTGCGTCAGAACGCAATTTATCGGCCGGCACGCTCAAGGTTTAAAATATATATTATTGACGAAGTCCATATGCTCAGCACAGGGGCGTTTAATGCACTTCTGAAAATACTGGAAGAGCCGCCCTCTCACGTCAAGTTTATATTCGCAACCACCGAGCCGAATAAGGTCATTGCCACAATCCAATCGAGGTGCCAGAGATTTGATTTTAACAATATAAGCGCCCGGCTCATCGCCGACCAGCTCAAAAGCATTCTCGAACAGGAAAAAATAAAATACCAGGAAGATTTGGTTCTGCCCCTGGCGAAAATGGCAAACGGCTCAATGAGAGACGGCTTGAGCCTGCTGGATAGATTAATAAGTACCGGCGGCGAACCGCTGACTACCGAGCTGCTCGAAGAGTTTCTCGGCCAGCCCAACAGTGAAAAAATCTATCATTTAACCGCTGAAATCGGCGACAGCAACGCTGCCGGGACACTCGCCGCATTGGAGGATTTGGTCAGTGCCGGCCTGAGCGAGGTCCAGATTGTTGATTCGCTTATCGATTGTATGCGAGATTTAATGGTGGCCAAATCCACAGGGACCGAAAGCGAACTTTTGATTTTGACCGCCGAACAGCGCAGCCGGGCCGGTGAATTAGCTGAAAAATTTGATACCGCCGCACTTATTTACAACATAACCACACTTGAAAAACTGCGATGGGCAATCAAAAACAGCGACACGCCCAGGGCGCTTTTAGAAGCTTCGCTACTGCGATTTGCTTTAAGTGAGCATTTTTTAAATGTTGACCAGCTTCTTTCACAACTGCAGACCGGCTCATCTGCTGTCATAAAAAAAAAACCAGCGAGAAATGAAATTCGTGCCTCGCAGCCCCTGACCCAGGATACGAGTCGCGGTGCGGTGCCGGACACACCGCCGCAAGGCGTTCCCAGGCGGACTCTTGGCGGGGACACGGGACACAAGATACAAGTATCAAGCATCGAGCATCGAGATTCGGATGAGCCTAAAACCGCCAGCCAAAGGAAAAATGAGCTAATCAACGACCCCGCCGTCAAGACGGTCCTTATAGGACTCGACGCCACAATCACCGGAATCGAGGAAACTAAAAGCTAAAAACCATAACTTAAAATTCAAAACTTTTTAATTTTTTATTTATGAGTAGTGTTTACACTGAGAGTCTAAACAGGCTGATAGAGCAATTCGGCAAACTGCCGGGCATAGGCCCCAAGACCGCTGAACGGCTTAGCTTTTATATATTAAAGGTCAGGCCCGATGAGGCAATGGCGCTGGCCGGGGCTATCGGCGATGTAAAAAACAAAATCAGACGCTGCGAAATCTGCTGCAATCTGGCCGAGGAGTCGATTTGTCAAATCTGCTCCGACCCGCGGCGGGATAAAAGCCTGATTTGCGTTGTCGAACAACCCAAAGACCTCATAAATCTTGAAAAAACAGGGACCTGTAAATGGGTGTACCACATCCTTGGCGGCCATATCGCACCGCTTGAAGGAATCGAGCCGAGCGATTTGACTATCGAGCAACTCATTGAAAGAGTGCGCGAAGGTAATGTGAAAGAAGTAATAATGGCGACCAATCCAAATATGGCCGGCGACGGCACATCGCTTTATATAAGCTCACTGCTCAGAACCTCCGGCGTGAAAATTACCCGGCTGGCCAGAGGACTTCCCACCGGCAGTACTATCGAATATGCAAGCGGAAAAATGCTTACCGACGCTATAATCGGCAGGCAGGAATTAGAGTGATTTTCATCTTTTATTTGTAAAGTTTTTAAGCCGCCCCTCAAATATTGCCGAAATTTTTTGGCACATTTATGATATAATAGAATCAACCAAAATTTTGTAATCAGCCAGGCCGTTTAAGGCCACAATCGTATATCTTTTGTACGTAGGCAACTTGGTATTTCGTAACATACCGGGTATGAATAAATAATTTTTCTGAGTGTCTTATGAAGTTGGAAATGAGAGGACAGATGCGGCTGGAGCAGAGGATGAAGCTGGCTCCGCATATGATTCAGTCGATGGAGATTCTCCAGCTTCCAATCCTTGCCCTTCAGGAAAGAATAGAGCAGGAGCTGAATTCCAATCCTGTTCTGGAAATAGACGAGCCGTCAAATCCCGAAACAGACAGCCCCGTTGAACAGCAGAGCGGCGAAGATATTAACGAAAAAGATTTGGTTGTCGATACAGACAGCAACAAAGCCGAAGACTTTGAACGCCTTGGCAGTCTTGACGATGATTATAAAGACTATATGAACCGCTCCGGCTCTTTCCATCGTCGCGTTCAAAGCGATGAGCCGGACGGTAAACTGCAGGCGATAAAAAATACCGCAGCACCGCCCCAGTCGCTGCACGAACATTTACTCGATCAGTGGCGATTAGTCGATGCGGAGGATGGAGTAAAAAAAGCCGGCGGTTTAATCATAGATTATATCGACGACAGGGGCTATCTTACCGTAAGATTGGAGCAGCTTCATAACAAAGACAGAACCGATTTCACCTTCGAGGATTTAAAACAGGCCCTGGAGCTTGTGCAAAAGTTAGAACCCGTGGGCGTCGGGGCGCGGGACCTGGCTGAATGCCTGCTTATCCAGATGGCCCAGAGCAGTGAAGATATGAGTTTTGAATCCCTGCTAATCGCCGGACATATGGACGAGCTGCTTGAAAATCGTCTGCCCGACATCGCCCGGAAAATGAATTGCAGCATCGAAGCAATCAACCGGGCCATTGAGCGAATGAGCAAGCTGGACACCTCGCCCGGCCTTCAAATCGGCCAGGCCCGGAACCATCCTATTACCGCCGATGTAATAGTGGAACCGCTGGATAATTCAGATGGCTATTCTGTACGATTGGCAGATTCTAATTTGCCGGCCTTAAGAGTAAATGACTACTATGCAAAAATGTCAAAAGACGCAGGGGCTGACGAAAAAACAAGAAAGTTTTTGCAAAATAATATTCGCTCCGCTCAATGGATTATGGATGCAATAGAGCAGCGAAAGAATACACTGCTCAGGGTCGCAAGGGCGGTGGTTAGGTATCAAAGGGAGTTTTTCGAAAAGGGGCAACTGCATCTTAAGCCGCTGCCAATGTCAAAAATCGCAGATGATGTAGGCGTGCATCTGGCTACAGTATCCAGGGCTGTTGCCGGCAAATATATTCAGTGTTCCTGGGGGATATTACCGCTGCGAAAATTCTTTAGCGGCGGAACCGAAGACATTAACGGCAACGGACATAGCTGGGAAGCTATAAGAGCGCAACTGCAGCAGATTATAAACGATGAGGATAAAGCCAAACCCTTAAGTGACGATAAGATACGCAGGAAATTAGCAGAGGCCGGCATTAACAATCTGGCCAGGCGCACCGTTGCAAAGTATCGCAAGCTCTTAAACATCCCCGCCGCAAGGTTTAGAAAAAAGTATTAGCACCGTGACTCGTGGTTCGTGACTCGTAACCCGTGTATCATATTTCGCCCTATGGATACTTATTTAAGGTGCCAGGGCTTTCAAGTTTTGCCAGGACTCTTGAATACGGTTCGCCCAAAACACCAGCCCGCCCGAACTGAATTACTTACTGTTTTTGCTCATCTTTCTACTTACTGGTTATTTCTTTTTTCAGTTCTTAGAAAAGTTATCACCGCACCATTTTAACGATAGCCTGTCGTAATTCAACCAATTCCGCCTGGGATTCAGGAAGCGAATGGACGAAAAGAGACCAACAAGTTGATTGTTGACATTCGCAGCGCCAGCGGTGTATAGTATTTAACAAATCGTGGCTTGCCCACGAAAAGTGGGCGAGAAACCACGAAAGTATATCACCCCATAATTAAGGGAGTAAGATATGGATCCGGCAATTTTCAAGGCTTATGATATAAGAGGCGTTTATCCCGACCAGATAAATGAAGAAGGTGCGTGGAAAATCGGCTATGCCACAGCCCAGTTTTTGCGTTCCCTGCTTAGCGGTTACCAGCGCGGCCAGGCCAATTCCCAATCATTGTGTGTCGGCCGCGATATGAGAACACACAGCAAAGCATTAGCCAACGCTCTTATAGAAGGAATGAACGCCACCGGCGCAAATGTGATTGATATAGGGATGATTGATACGCCGCAGATGTATTTTGCAATCAACCATCTCGGCACCTGCGGCGGTGTGCAGGTTACCGCTTCGCACAACCCGGCCAAGTATAACGGCTTTAAGATATCCGGCCTTGGCGCCAGGCCGGTCGGTATCGATACCGGCCTCCAGGACGTAGAGCATATCGCAATGGCTCTGCTCCACACAAAGGGCAATGCTGACGGCTCGGTAGAGAAATATGACCTGACCGCTGACTACAAAAATCATGTGCTAAAATTCGCAGCGCCGAATATAAGAAAACTAAAAGTTGCTATTGATGCCTCGAACGGAATGGCAGGGAAAATGGTGCCTGCTGTTTTCGGTGATTTTCCGGTAGAAATAGTACCCCTTAACTTCGAGCATGACGGCACATTTAAACATGAGCCGAATCCACTGGTTGAAGAGAACCTGGCGGAGGTTAAGCTGGCGGTAAAGGAAAAGAGCTGTGATTTCGGGGTCTGCTTCGATGGTGACGCCGACAGATTGATGATGATTGATGAGATCGGCAACACTATCGGCTGTGATTTGATGACGGCCTTGATGGTGCCGTATTTCCTGGAAGTCGAGCCGAAGTCAACAATTGTCTATGATTTGCGCAGCAGTTTGGTTGTTTCCGAAGAAATTATCGAAAATGGCGGCACGCCGCGCAGAGAACGGGTGGGACATGCTTTTATGAAGAAGGCACTGCGGGATTCGCACGCTGTATTCGGCGGAGAGCTTTCCGGCCACTTCTATTATCGCAACAACTACTACGCCGATTCAGGCCTGATTACCTTAGTGCACGTATTGAATATTGTCAGTAACGCCAAAGTGCCGGTAAGCAAGCTAATCAAGCCGTTGCGAAGATACCACAGCAGCGGCGAGTTAAACTTCCAGGTGGATGACAAGCAGGGTATGATGGATAAGCTCGCAAAAAAATACGGTGACGGCCAAATCGACCACCTGGACGGCGTTACTATCCGGTATAAAGACTGGTGGTTTAATTGTCGGCCAAGTAATACCGAGCCGCTGTTGCGGCTGAACGTCGAGGCCGACAAAAAGAAGCTGCTCGAAGAAAAACTTTCTGAAATCGCTGAACAACTCGGCAAGCCGGTATGAAACGGATATTGTCGATTTTCGATTGACGATTTACGAAGGAAAAAGATTATGAAAACCGGAAAGTATTTTCTCCTCTTAGCTGTTGTTACTGGAATTTTATGCGCCCCTGCCTGGGGACAAGAACCGGCCGGCCCCAATAATCCTGTATTGACTGTACGGGACAACCCGGCCCTGGCTGGGATACAGGTTTTATATGTTTTTATTGTGCCGCCATCCGTCAGGCCAAATGAGGATAACCTGCTCTGGGAAAGACTGCGAACAATAGTAGAGCGAAAACTCATAAAATCAGATACCAGGCTGGCCCGTATGATTGAAAGCGGCTATGCAGTCTGGCCTTCGAATATCCCTGTGCTTAGAGTTGATATAGACATACTCAGACTTGACTATTCGCAGCGATATGTATTTCGTATTCAAACATCGTTGGCCGCTGATGTTTTTCTGGAAAGGTATCCGGCACGGTTTCTCAAAGTTGATGTCTGGACTGTGGCCGAGACAATGCAGACAGCATCGGCACAAAGCGAGCCGGCCGCAATTACCAATTTGGTATTGGAGCAGGTTGAAACTTTTATCGGGGCCTGGCTTGCAGCTAACCCGCGGCCTGGCCGAACTTCTGACAGCAGGAGAAGGGATACTGTTCCGCTGACAGCTCGGAAAGAACGGGCTAAGCCGGCGGCCAAATCGGCGGCAGCCGAATACAAATATGTTGCGTCGAAAAACAGCAGGGTATTTCACAGACCCGGGTGCAGCTCGGCAAAGAGAATCAAGCCGAAAAACATAACAGGTTACAACAGCAGGAATGAAGCTGAAAAAGCCGGCAAAAGGCCCTGTAAGCGGTGTAAGCCGTAGGTAATTGATTAGTGATTGCAGTCGAATGGAAAAATAATATAATCTGAATTTGCTATGTCGTTAGGCCAGATAATAAGAAAAAGACGTGAGCAGTTGAATCTAACGCTGGACGAGGTTAGCAGCAGCGTTGGTTTTTCCAAGCCGTACCTGTCCACCATTGAAACCAGCAAAGTAAAAAACCCTCCCAGTGATGAACTGCTGATAAAGCTGGAGAAGATACTCGAGTTTGAATCGGGCCTGCTGCTGCACATTGCTCATATGGAACGGCTGCCCTCTGATATTCGTCAGGAGTACGAATCGGCTGAGGCTGAAAACCAGAAATGGCGGCAGTTTATCAAAAATCTTATACACCAAAAGCCCGATGCAAGCCAGCTCGATACACTTCTTGCCGAAAGCGAGCTGGACGCTGAAAAGGGCGTCTCTTCTCTGTCAGCCGGCCGATTAGTACCGGTGATAAACAAGGTTGCAGCCGGCTACCCGAGCGATTTCAATGATTTGGACTACCCTGTAGGCGTAGCCGACGACTATGTCCGCTGTCCGGATTTGCACGACCCCAACGCCTTTGCGGTTAGAGTTGTCGGCGATTCAATGGAGCCGAAGTTCCGCCAGGGCGATATAGTGGTCTTCTCACCTGCAGCCGAGGTGCACAATGGCGATGATTGCTTCGTCCGTTTTGCAATGCCGCACGAAACAACCTTTAAGAGGGCATTTTTCGAGCCGGATAATAAAGTTCGACTCCAGCCGAGAAACGAAAAATATTCGCCTATAATCACCGACGGCAAGCGCATCAACGGCCTGTACCGGGCTGTAACAAAATATGAAAAACTGTAGAAGGCTTGTATCTCATATCGTGTGATACAATTTACCTGATATTTTGGCCTGCAACGGCCAGAACTAATGCAAAGACCCTTGAAGCACCGGCCAGCTTCAAGACTCGCGAACACTCGCTTAACGTTGCACCGGTCGTTTTGACATCATCGACAAGACAGATGTTTCTGCCGGTAAAATTGTGTCCGTAACGAACCGCAAAAGCGCCGGCAACATTTCTGGCACGCGCAGCGGGGGTTGGCATTATTGTTTGTGTTTTTGTTCGGCGAATTCGAACCAGGTCTGTGCTGATTTTCGCCGAAGGGTGCTTTAATTTTTTTGCTAAAACCAAAGATTGATTGTAGCCGCGAACCAAACGCCTCGACCAGTGCAGCGGGACAGGAACAAAAAAATCTATATCGCTATAAAAAACACTTCCCTGTAGAGCAGAATTGGCCAAAAAGCCCAAAGTCGAATCCAATTCTGTTCGGCCGTTCAACTTGAAAGCCAGTATCATTTTTTGTAATGCCTGAGTGTAAACTCCGCCTCGCACTATTTTGTCAAAATGAATTTGCCTGCCCTGACAATCGGGGCAGAGGCCTTCGAGCAGAGCGAATTTACTGACATCTCGGCCGCATCGCGGGCAGTAATCGGCGCCAGTGCAGGCCAGAAGCTGGGCCCAGCAGTTTTTGCACAGATTCGCATCGGTTTCGCAAATGCTTTGCTTACAGTTAATACAGACAGCAGGCCAGAGAAGCTGGTTCAAACTTTGCAAGGCAAAGTGATAAGTTCGTTTTAGTCTTACTGTATTCATCTTATTTCAAATCAAACGGGCTGTTATCCATCGGCTCGAACCAGCCGAGCATCATATCACTGGATTCGACACCGTAAACATTTACCCCTTCGAATGGGGCCATTTTTTCGGAACTGATATGTCCGTCGCTCCATCCAACATTTGCTCTGTCACGATGCCTGAAGTGAATAGACGGCGATGCGTAGCCCCAACTGGCAACAGGATTGCCGTTGACTACGAAATAGGGCGGTTCGACAAACGAGTACTCCAAATAATAAGGCCTGCCGTTATCCAGCTTGGCCATTGCGGTATCGGCAAACATTAGAGTCTGGGCCGGACGGCGAAGTTCAAAATCTTTTGTGGTTATCTTACAATTTTCATTGGAATAGCTCTGCCATATTCGCGAGCCGATGTAGGTCATATTGTAGCCGTATCCGCCGCAACCATCTTCGAAGTCCCAATCCCAGGGGTCACCCTGGCGAAAATTAACCTTCTGGGGACATTTTTTTACGCGTCCATCACCCAGATATGCCGCAAGCGGCCCCCTGGCCGGGTCAAACGGACTGTTAACATCATCACGCACACCATGCCAGCGGTACTTATTGTCACCGAATATGTCCAGCGCAGCAGGAGCGTAACTGCCGTCATTTTCACTTGCATAACCGATATTGGCCAGGAGAAGCTGGCGGATATTGCTTCTGCAGACAACCCCCCTGCCCTGCGATCTTGCGGCGGTCAGGGCAGGCATCAGGATGCCCATCAGCAGCGCAATAACCGCTATGACAACCAGCAGTTCAATCAGTGTAAACGCCTTGTTGTCTTTTACAGACATCAGATTATCTTTGCAACTCGAACTATTGGGCATACCACCGCTCAGTGTTCAGCCATTCGTCCACAAGCCACATAAAATCCAGCATATCGATAACATTATCTGCCGGTTCGGAAATATCACACCGCTGGTCCCAGTTTCCATCGCCCGGCTTACTCAGATAAGCCGCTGCGAAAATGCTATAGTCGTAAAAGTTGACGATGCCGTCACCATTGAAGTCTGCCAAAACTGTCTTTTCGTGAATCACACCTACCGCATCCAAATCGAAACCTCCCGTTGAAAAAGGGGTCGGCCAGGGGTCGTTTATTTTATGTCCCTGAGAATCATAGCTTCGGTAAGAAACCTCAATGCAACCGGTTACATCAATAATTCTAACGTGGGTAACACGGTTGACATTCAGCAATGGATTAATATTCTCGAGTTCTTCAAGGTCAAATGGTGTACCGTAAGCCTGCCGATATTTCCCTGCGAAATTGTGCAGATTTGTTGTATCCAATGAATCGAAAGTACCAGCTTGGGTACTTGTTTGAGTCAACGAGACCGAACCAAAACGAAAGAAGTTGTTCCCATCGCTGCTTACTTCAACGAATCCGATTTCAAGAAAGGTGTCACTGAAAGCGTTTTCAAAAACCGCAAAGTCATAACCGGGCCCATCTGCTATCGGATTTGCAAAGGTAAGCACAGCCACGCCTCCATCGCCGAGGCTCACGATTCCATACGAATCGCCATTGGCCGGACCGAGTGCGTTGGCATCGCTGCCGTATGAAGCGTAACCTTTTAAGGGGTCGTTTATATCGACATAACCGCGTTCGAGTGTAATCCCTGTGGCCCAGGATATAAAGTTGGGGTCATCCATATAAATTGCGGTTGAGCCGGGCTGTTCTGCCGGCGGTGCATAAGGGCCGGCAGAAACAATAGAACAGCCAACAGCCAAAACCAAAAGTGATAAAGCTTTTCTCAGCATTAACAAACTTTCCTGCTTCTAAGATAAACTGCACCAAGAGCCAACAACGCCAGCGTAGCCGGTTCGGGTACGACTGTATCCATCGCAAAATATGTCGGTGTATTTATACCATAATCGCCCACATCGCTGGAACTGAAGGTGAACTCCAAACTTTTAATCGTACCAAGCCCGGAAGTATCAACAAACTCCCAGGTGTTGACGATATAATCCTGGCTGTTGTCAGCAAAGCGAAAATCTGCTAAGTAAAAATCAACCGTATCGGTTGCAGTGCCGCCGGCATCTTTGCCGGTAATCGTCAGCAGAAACCAATCGGCGTCATCACCGGTATCTCCGCCAAATTTTTTAGCGTAAGCATCTCCATTTAACATCGAATAGTAGGTGTAATTATTGTTGATTACATACAGACCGGTTAACAACTGCTCAGTATCCATAACTATAGTCGGTGTTATCTGGTTGTAGGTATCAAGATAACCAACAGCATAATTGTCGCCACTTTGAGCGCCGCCGGTTATAGCGTTATACTGACTGCCCAAGCCTTGAGCGGAGCTATCTTTGATATTAGAATAAGCAAAACCCGCCCACGAACCCCACGCAGTGTTATAATAGTTATTAAAATTTGCTGAGCCGCTGGTAAAACCGCCTGAACCATCTGAACCGTTCCAGTAAGATTCAGCAGCCAGACTCAAATCATCAAAGTCAGCTATATCAGCGATCGAAACGCCGGTTATTACAAACACAAAAATTAAGCTCATCAATCTCCACGAAGCCATTATTCTTTCTCCTTTAATTCAAAAAATCTCAACTTTCTTTTCAAAACTTCTCATACTTTTCAGTTACCTGTTATATGCTCTAAGTGTCTTTGCCTCCTTCTGTACTGTCTGGCCCTTATCGCGAGGGCGCTTAAAATAAAAAAAACCGCCGTTCCCGCGAAGGAACGACGGTTTCAATTACTGATAAAACCGACAAACCGGACTCCCAGCCGATTTGTTTTGTGTTCGGAGCAAGTTTGCTCAGGCCAGGCAGTCGCACTGTGCTCCAATTCGCGAGAACACTATATATGCA
>CAJVYN010000032.1 GCA_913009355.1 uncultured bacterium
GGTAAAGGGAATGTGACTGGAGTTTAGACGTGTGCTCTTCCGATCTAGAAGTTTTTTTACTTCTATTTTTTTGGGGAAATTGAGGATTTGGGGGGTTGGATGTAGGTTTTTGAGCGAAAAATGGGGTTTCTTATGTTGGTATGGGCGGTTTGAATAAAATAGGCAAGGCGAGAATGTTTGAAAACGTTCGAAAAACGTGGAAAAAGTGGGGGGAAAGTTGTAAAAATGCGGAAAATTTGGAAAAAGTGAGTAAAAAGTAAGTAAAAAGGTAAAAAAATAATCAGCCACGAAAAGGCACGAAGAAAGTAAAAATATTTTACCGCAGAGAACGCAAAGAACGCAGAGAGTTTTTAGACAAGATAACAGGATTAACAGGAATTTCTTTTTGCCACGAAAAGGCACAAAAGCACAAAGAAAAAACGAAAGAAAAATTGGCCACGAATTAGCACGAATAAACACGAATTTGTTTTACCGCGGAGAACGCAGAACTCGCAGAGAATTCTTAGCCACGAATTAAGCTCTGCCACAGGTACACAAATCGACACTAATTTTTTAGACAGGATTACAGGATTTGCAGGGATGGTTTTTAGCCAGCTTTGTGTTCTCAGCGAAGGTTTTTCTCGTGGCTTAGCCACTGTCAAAACCTGTTGCCTTCGCTCGCCAGACCATTTTAGAATGCCCCATTTGTGAAGCTGGCTAAAAAAGATTGGGTGTTTAGTAAGCACGGATACCTAAGGCACAAGTTTCACAGATTACGTGGATTTTTAGAATTGGGTTTGAAAGAAATTGCGGGTTGGGTAGCAAGAGAAATCAAATATAAAAAATTAAAATGCAAAATTGTGGTGCCGCTTCGCGGGATGTTTTAATTAGCGAATTTAGGCGGAGTGCCTCGAAAAACGAAATATGGCCGGACAACTCCTATGAAGCCAGATGTGTCAAATACTTTTTCTGTTTTTTTTTGGTTTCATTTTACGCACCTCGTGCAATGCTCCATTATGATCGGTCGTCTCACACTCCTATTCAGGTTGCTGTGAATATTTTTGTATTTGCTCACAGTCCTATTAAACTTTACGGTAGTCGGCCTATTCTTAATTACGGGCTATTACACCCAAGGTGTCCGCCAGGCTCGACTGTATTCGATCTCGATCATTAAAAGAGCTTCAATCACATAAGTTTGTTTTTTATTTTTTACCCTCACCCCAAACAGGGGTGAAAAATAAAAAATAAACATTCTCACTGTTTATAATGTTGTCTGCGTCTTGTATTGCCATGGTTCATTATCACGCAGCATCGCCCAGGAACGCATCAGTAAATGACGGGCCACCGCTATTATTGCTATCTTACGGCGTTTGGCGCTGCCTCGACAAACTTGTTTGTATATATGTTTGGCCCAGTCGAAACGCAAAGCCGCCCAACTTGCCTGGACAAGTAACGCTCGTAACAGCGGATTGCCGCGTTTACTTATACGCCCGCTGCGTTCCATCTGGCCGGATTGGTAACGTCTGGGAGTAAAACCAGCGTAATTGGAGACCTGTCTGCAACTCTTGAAGCGATTAGGATCGTCAATGATCGCAACGACAGCCTCTGCTGTACGAGGGCCTATGCCGGGGATGGTCTCAAGCAGCTTGATGGATTGTTTCTGTTTGTTAAGCTCATCAAGCTTTGCTGTAGTTTTGTCAAGACATGTCCGTAAAGCATCAAGCTGTTGCAGTTCGGTATGTAACTGACCTCGCCATAAATCGCAGGGGTCATCAATGCTGTCAAACGGCAAGGCCGACTGTTCCAATTGGTTGCGGTACTTTTTGGTCCAGCAATTCTTGCCTGTTGGCAGATCGATAGCTACTGTTGTCATAAGAGCCCTGATGCCATTTTTGATCTGTGTCATACGGTTAACGATCTTCTGACGGTAATATATCAGGCTGCGTTTTTGTCGGACAGGTTTTTCAGGGATATACACCTCTGGGAAAAAACCATGGTGGTACATCATCGCCAGGCGGTGAGCATCGGCCTTGTCGCTCTTGTTCTGGTTATTGGTCCACTTCCAGGCAGAATGATTGACGTTGGCAACCTTGAACTCAATCCGTATGGCACGCAGCACGTCGGAAAGCCAGCCAGCCTGTGTGCCGACCTCGAAAAGCACTATGGAACTTTCGATATCGAGTTCAATGAAGATGTCATGGAACTTCTGCGGGTCAGTCTTTGCGGTGAAATATTCAGGTTTCAAAGAACTCGTGTTAAGTCTGCAAAATACACTGTTGCGTTTGCCCAAATCAATAGCTAAAATAGTTTTCATGGCCAGATGCTCCTTAATTAAATTTATGTCGATAAATTTTGTGCCGCCCCTGTAGCGAGCACGTGGAGACCATTATAGTCTCCGAGCATCTGGCTTTCATAGTTTCTTTATTTACGCGCGCCCAGAGGATGGTAAAAAATATAAAAAATAACCCCCGGCAGAGCCGGGGGCTAAACATAACGACAAAACCCCCAGGATAAACCTGGGGGCTAAATGAGAAGGAAGCCCGCAAAGAATTGCGGGGCAGGCTTCACAATGACATTTTTTGCTGTGAGTGGGCGACGATACGGTGTAGAATATATGAGTTATGAAATTAAATATTCTCTGCATCGGTGATATAGTTGGCCGGCCCGGCAGACGGATTCTGGCTGATAAACTAAAGCTGTTGGTTAAAGAGCTAAATATCGATTGTGTAATAGCCAACGCTGAAAACGCCGCCGGCGGCTCGGGGCTGACACCCCAAATCTACGCCAAGCTGCTGCGGTACGGCGTAAACCTGATTACATTAGGCGACCATACCTACCGCAAAAGAGATATAATTCAAACCCTGGAAACAGCAGATAATATCGTCCGGCCCGCAAATTTATCCGAACAGGCCGCCGGCAGAGGAGTTGCTGTTTATAAAACCGGCAAAGGACCAACCGTAGCGGTAGTCGCTTTGATAGGCCGACTCTTTATGAAGCCGGCTGACTGTCCTTATAATGCTATCGATAAAATCCTGCCCAGGATTCAGCAGCAAGCTGATATTATATTCGTTGACTTCCACGCAGAAGCCACCAGTGAAAAGATCGCAATGGGCTATCATCTCGACGGCAGGGTGAGCTGCTGTTTCGGCACTCATACACACGTTGTAACCGCTGACGAGGCGATTCTGCCTAAAGGGACAGCATATATTACCGATATCGGTATGACCGGCCCGGCCAATTCGGTGCTCGGACGAGGGACTGAAAGTGTATTAAAATCATTTAGAACACAGATGCCGGTCCCGTTTGAAATAGCGAGCGGCGATGTGAAAATGAATGCAATCCTGGTCAGCGTTGACAGCAACAGCAAAAAAGCTGAGCATATTAAGCGCATCAAAATCACCACGGAGTTACAAGATTCGGCAAGTTACGACAGTGATGACGGCAAGCCGGAACACTTCAATAACTTTTGATAGCGGATAGGAAAGTATCACTGCAGAAGACGTGGAAAACACAGCAAATTCAGCAGTCCTTATGAATATCTCGTTTTAATATAGCTTTTTTATGAACACTATTACGTAGAAACAGTATAATTGCTGACCCTAATCCCGCCAAGAGGATTAGGGCAAAGTGTAGGCCTCTTAAATATTAAGGAGAACCGCTATGAACTTTAGAGTCCCAAAGACATTGGCAATATCAGCTGTACTGGCAACAATTCTGCTGATGGCAGCCGTTCCGCTCACCAGTTGTAAAGCCGACAAAACCAAAGACCCGAAGGTTTGTTCAGGCAAGGACCCGAAAACCTGTCCGCCAAAACCCAAAAAGCCAAAGGTATGCTCAGCTAAAGCAGGTGAACCCTGTCCGCCAAAAGGCGCAAAGTCCGGCAGTGTACAGGATAAAGCAGGCAAATTCGAACCGGCAACCGAAAGGACCGAAGCAATTGCCCGATTTGAAAAGATGCAATACGGTGCGTACATCCACTTTTCGATGAATACGTTTCTGGACCCTGACGAATTTGGTATATCGTCCTGCGGAGCGCCTTTAGGTGCTATGCCGTCGGCGCAGAGATACAACCCAACAGCACTGGACGTTGACCAGTGGGTCGCAACAGTCAAGCAGGCCGGGATGAAATACGCGGTGCTGACGGCCAAGCACTATATCGGTTTTTCCCTGTGGGACAGCAAATACAGCGACTACGATGTGGCTGCCAGCGGTAACAAAACGGATATTGTAGCTGAATTTGTCAAGGCCTGCCGTAAGTATGGAATTGAGCCGGGTTTGTACTACTCGCTTGGGGTCGATGCGGCGAACCGTAAAGGCAAAAAATTGACCGATGAGGAATGGTATAAACTGGCCAATAAACAAATAACCGAACTGCTCACCAATTACGGGCCCATTACCGTTTTCTGGTTCGATGGAATGGGGCCGGTATCAGCGGAACGGATGCAGCAGGCATACGATACCGTCAAATCACTTCAGCCGGACTGCCTGGTAGTAGTGAACAATGGCTATACGGACGGTACTCGTTTGAGGTATTGGCCGCTGGATATTACCACCGGAGAGCGAACCTGTCCGCCTATGGAGGGTCATAATCCGTGGATGGAATACAACGGTAAGACCTATTATATTCCAATGGAAACCTGTGATACCTCTGCCCAGGGAACTTTCAGCAAGGGATGGTTCTGGGAGCCGGGCGAGCAGCTCAAAGAAACCACAAGGGAGCTGTTGCGACTCTATCGCAAGTCAGTTGGCAGGGGAGCGAATCTTTTGCTAAACATCGCCATTGACCGGGAGGGCAAAGTGCCACAGGCGACGGTGGAGCAGTTGTTAAAATTGGGTAAAACGATAGGTAAATCCGGAGATGCCGGTTCTGTGGCAGTGCAGGCCAAAACCTGCTCAGGCAAAGATGCAAAGTCCTGTCCGCCAAAAGATACAAAAAAGGTCTGTTCAGGCAAAGGCCCAAAATCGTGCGGTTCCGGCAACGATAAGGGCAAAGAGGGGAAATAATTATTATTGCAGATATTGGTTGTGCGCCTTTTCCTGGGCGATTGTTGTTGCCGGGCCATGGCCGGGATAAACGATAGTCTTGTCGGGCAGAATACAGAGCTTGCCCCTTATGCCCTTTATCAATTGCGTCATATCGCCGCCCGGAAAGTCTGTTCGGCCAACTGAGCCGGCGAACAACGTATCGCCGCTAAAAACGATTTGCTCGTCCTTCGAATAGAGACAAATACCGCCAGGCGTATGGCCGGGAGTGTGAAATACCTTCAGGTTTATATCTGCCTGCTCGATTATGTCGCCATCGTCTAAAGTCAAATCAGCAGGGTCGGTACTAAACTGTACGCCGGCAAGAGCTGATAGATTGTGCTGCTGGTTCGTGAGCATTCCGGCATCGAGTTTATGGATATAAACCTTTATGTCGGAATAGTTTTCCCGCAATGCAGGTATGCCGGTAATGTGGTCGGCGTGGCCGTGAGTGAGAACCACAGCAGTCGGATTTAATTTATGCCGCTTGAGAAAGTCAATCAGCTCGCCGGCCTGAAGGCCTGTATCAACAATCAGGCAGTCTTTGGCGGCGGTGCTTTCACGCAGGATATAACTATTGGTTTGATATGCACCCAGAACCAGGCAGTCTATTTTCATTTAACTATTCCCTTAAAAAGCGGATATAATAGCAGAAACATTCTTCGCAGTCAATATAGCCCATGGACTTGACCGGCGGGGGTAAGTTTGTTATTGTGCTTGGGAAATTTGTACTTTGATTTTACAGTAAATCGCCCAACCTGCCGATTTAGGCTAAGTAAGTAAGAATTATTGTTGCAATATCTGATGGTATTGCCCGATGTTTCAGGACTAAAATTATGATCGAACTCTTACGGCAAAGAAAAGCTTACGACCTTTTCAAAAGGTATGAGGGCAATCCGATATTAACGCCGGAAAATTGGTCCTATCCGGCAAATGCGGTTATGAACCCGGCAGCAATTAAATTAAATGCCGAAACCCTGCTGTTGGTTCGCGTTGAAGATATGCGCGGCTTCTCACATCTGACCGTTGCACGCAGTGCCGACGGGTTCACAAACTGGCAAATCGATGCTGAGCCAACCCTCGAGGCCGACCAGAATTCGAGGGAAGAAAAGTGGGGACTGGAAGACCCCCGCACTATCTGGCTCGAAGAGCAAAAGCAGTTTGCAATTACATATACTTCTTTTAGTGAAGGCGGGCCGGTGGTCTCGCTGGCGATTACCAAAAACTTCAAAACCTTTGCCAGGCTCGGCGCTCTCTTGCCGCCGGAAGATAAGGACGCCTGCCTGTTTCCTCGTAGATTCAACGGACGATTTGCGCTGATTCATCGCCCAATAGTCCGCGGCCAGGCACATATCTGGCTGAGCTTCTCACCGGATTTGAAACACTGGGGCGACCACAGGCCGTTGATTAAAACAAGGCAGGCATACTGGGACTGCCACAGAGTCGGGCTGGCCTGTCAGCCCATAGAAACCGCGCAGGGCTGGATGATATTCTACCACGGGGTGCGTATGACTACAGCGGGTGCAATATATCGTCCCGGACTGGCCCTTCTGGATTTGGAAGAGCCCTGGCATGTATTGCGGCGAAGCGATGAGTGGATTTTAGGGCCGAGGGCATCCTACGAACGTGTCGGCGATGTCGGCGGTGTCATATTCCCCACAGGGGCTACCGTTACCAAAGAGACCGGTCAGCTTAATCTCTATTACGGTGCCGCTGACTGTACCGTTGCTGTCGCAACGGCTAATTTGAGCGATACCATCGACTATTGTCTGTCCTGTCCGGAAGTAAAGGAATAGAAGCCGAACGCCAGTTGCCCGTAACCGGATTCAATCCCTTTTCCGGTTGCTGGCTTCCATACACGATGTAAATTCGAATATCGAAATCCGAATTTACATCATTCACGCATTTTTTGATATTTTCCATTTCTTAAATGGGTTATTTTAAGTTGCAGGTTTGCAATGGTTCCAGGAACGGGTATAATGACCGGCGATTACTGTGCAGGGATTGAATTTTGAAATGATGGGTAAAGCTGAAATTATGTCTGAGTGCAGAATGCGGTTTGTAATAGTATTGGCTGTGATATCGCTGCTGTCGGCCACCAATCTTTGGTGCGGGATGGTCTCAGCGGAAACCTGGCGCTTAGAGCAGGGCCGGGATTGGAAGGTGGTATCGGCTGAGGGGCAGGATAAATATCTGCTGGCGGTGGCTGAAATAAAAAAGCTGGTCAATACAGGACAAACCAAGGCCCTCTGCGCGGCATTGGATAAACTAAAAAAAGACTATCCGGAAATCGCAGGCCCCGACCTGGACGTCTTTATCAAGGCCGAGACGCTGTTCTCCAAAGGAAAATTCGCCAAGGCGGTCAGGGGCTATGATAAACTGCTGGCCGAATTCCCCAAAAGCGAACTTTATCAGGCGGCCCTGGACAGGCAGTTTGCAATAGCTACCGCTTTCCTGGCCGGCCAAAAGAAAAAAGTGCTCGGCGTATTCAAAATAAAAGGGTACGCTGAGGGCATCAAAATTATGGAAAGAATCAGCGACCGGGCGGGCAATGCACCAATCGGGTTAAAAGCGGCCCTGGCGATAGCTAAAAGTTTAGAGCGGCGGGGTAAGTTCGCCGAAGCATACCAGAAATGGTCGCAAATTTCATCCCAATGGTCAACAGGACAAATCGGCAGGCAAGCACTGCTTGCTATGGCCCGGTGCCAGCACGCTGCGTATAAAGGACCAAAGTATGACGCTTCCGAGCTGATTAGCGCAAAAAGCTATTACGAAAATTTCAAATTACGATATCCAAAGGATGCCGAAAAATTTGATGTCGATAAAAAACTCAAACAAATAAGTGAACAGTTAGCCGAGAAGCAATTCGATATCGGCCAATATTATCAAAGAAGCGGCAACAATCAATCGGCTAATTTTTATTACCAAATGGTCGTGGATAATTGGCCGGTCAGTACAGCAGCAGAAAAAGTAAGAAGACAGAAGTAAGAAAATAGATAACCGTTCACAGATTTAATTTTAGACAGGATAACAGGATAAAAGTGTGAATGATTACCAAAACAACACTGCAGTGTCATTGCGAGGAGTGAAACGACGAAGCAATCTCAACCAGTCCAGGGGTAGAGATTGCCACGGCCTGCTCTGCAGTCCTCGCAATGACAGCTTTGCTGTCAGTTTTGAAAATTTGAACATTCTATTTTTGAGATTGTTTCGGATTTCGATATTCGATATTCGAATTTATATCACGTTAGTGTGCCTGGGCTTGGGCGGATGCGCAGAAATGAGCGGCTACTCCGACGAATCACTGTTTCCAAAAGATGTGGATAGCGTTTATGTAAAAATGTTCGATAACCGAAGCTATCGGCGAGGAGTGGAATACGAACTAACCGATGCCCTGGCAAAACGCATCGAGGCAGGGACGCCATACAAGATAATTTCCAGCCTGGACCGGGCGGACACCGTAATAAGCGGACAAATAGTACAGGTTACCGAAGCGGTGCTCAGCAGCGAACGCCAGACCGGGAGGGTGCTGGAAGGAGAGGTGCAACTGCGGGCGGTGGTTAACTGGAAAAATCTGAAAACAGGAGAATTGCTGATAGATAACCGTTCGGTCAGCGCTGCAGCGAGCTATTCGCAGTGGCAAAATCAAGGATTTAACTATGCCTCAACTTTAGCGGCAAACAATCTGGCACGAAGAATCGTAGAATTGATGGAAAAAGAATGGTAAAAGCGTATCTCGTGAAGCGCATCTCGTATTTCGCTTCACACTTCACGAGATACGAGATATGAGATACGAATTATATGAGCAGCTATCAAAACAAAAAATCAACTCGACCACGTCCCGTCCCACAAGACAAAAAAGGTAAAAAGCCGCCATTAAAATCGTCATTGCCGAGCTATAAGCGGGGGCCGTTTAGCTGGTTGATAATCGCAACTGTGATATTCACAGCGATGATGATGCTGCAGCAGTGGCAGAAGATTGAAAATATCACCTGGGATAATTTCGAGAACGCCATTAAAAACGATGAAATCGAGAGCACAAATGAAGAGCCGCTCAAGATTGGCGAGACCGAAATTGTCGGCAAATTCAATCAGAAAGGCGCTGATAACCATAATGGTGTAAAAATGTTCACCGTAGATTATAAGCCGGACGTTGCAGGCGAAAGACTTATGGAATTACTCAAGGACAGCCAGGTGAAGTGGAAATTCGCCAGGCAGCGTATCTGGCTTATTATGCTGATGCAGTGGGTCTTTCCGTTGCTTCTATTGGTTGCATTTTTCTATTTTATGTTCGCACGGAATCTTCGCAGCGGTGCCGGCGGAATGCTGATGTCGTTTGGTCGAAGCAGGCATCGATTACAAGACAAAGACAAGGTTAAGGTGACATTCGATGACGTGGCCGGCGTCGAGGAAGCAAAGGAAGAAGTGGCTGAGATAATCGAGTTTTTGAGGAACCCGAAAAGATTCCAGCGATTGGGCGGCCGTATCCCTCGCGGAGTTTTACTCGTAGGACCGCCCGGATGTGGAAAAACGTTACTGGCAAAAGCTATAGCCGGCCAGGCTGATGTGCCGTTCTTTAGTATATCCGGCAGCGATTTCGTAGAGATGTTTGTCGGCGTAGGAGCATCGCGAGTACGGGACCTGTTCAAGCAGGCCAAAGAAAATTCACCCTGTATCATATTCCTCGATGAGGTTGACGCTATCGGACGAAAACGCGGGGCCGGGTATGCCGGTGGCGGGCATGACGAACGTGAGCAAACGCTAAATGCGATTCTGGTTGAAATGGACGGCTTTGATACCAACGACCAGGTGATAGTGATTGCGGCGACAAACCGCGGCGATATTTTAGACCATGCGCTGACCCGGCCGGGAAGATTCGACAGGCAGATTTTTGTACCGCTGCCGGATTTGAAAGGACGAGTGGATATTTTGAAAGTTCACGCAAAAAAAATAAAATTAGGCCCCGATGCCAATATGGAACGGCTGGCGCGCGGGACACCTATGTTTAGCGGAGCGGATTTAGCTGCCATTATTAACGAGGCCGCCCTGGCGGCGACTATGGCTAATAAGGACTGTGTCGAGATGGCTGATTTGGAAGAGGCACGGGACAAGGTGCGATGGGGAAGGGCCAGAAAGAGCAGGGTTATCGACCAGAATGAAAGAGAAATCACCGCTTATCACGAAGCCGGCCATACGCTTGTGCAATCTATGCTGAAAGAGGCGGACCCACTGCATAAGGTAAGTATTATTCCGCGCGGGCCGATGGGCGGAGCTACTTTCGCTCTGCCGGAAAAGGACAGAACGATATTTACGAAAAGATATTGTATGGCACTTCTGCAGGTCTGTTTCGCAGGGCGAATTGCAGAAGAGATGTTCTGCGATGATATATCCAGCGGCGCACAATCTGATATTCATCAGGCAACCAAGATTGCAAGGCAAATGATTCTGACCTGGGGGATGAGTGAGCAGCTCGGACTGATTAGTTACGAGCCGGATTCTGGGCTTGATAATATAATGTACGTGATGCCGGGCGAGAAAGAATACTCGGAAAAAACAGCTGAGACAATCGATAGCGAAGTAAAAAAGATTACCAAAGAGGCATACGAAAAAGCCAGAGAATTGATAGAAGCAAATAAAGCTGAACTCAAGCAGATAGCAAAGGCACTGCTCAAATACGAGACCCTCGACGCCGACGACGTAACGCTGATTCTGGAAGGCGGCGAGCTGGACAAACCTACGGTTGCTGACCTGTTAGCTGCTGAGCAGGCAAAAAACGAGCAGCCAAAACCCGAGAAAAAAGAACAGCAAGAGCCGTCGGATAGCTAACTATTATTTTTATTCCAATTACCTCCAGAGAGAGTGTTTATGCGAAAAAAAACCACCGTCATTTTTTTATGGTCAATTCTGATTTTTGCTGTTAACGGATTTGCGGCGTCACCGGCCGGTATAATCAAAACCGACATCGCCACCATTTCTGTCGAGCAGCAATACGAAGCTGTTCAGCCGGGCGGCAAATCTGTATTGGCTGTTCGCTTCGAGGCGGCAAAAGACTGGCACTTCTACGCATCAGCGGACACCGCTCCTGGCGGTATGAACCTTAAACTCGACCCCTCTGCGGAAAAGTTCGTAACTTTTTCTGAGCCGATATTTCCTGAACCGCATTTGTATTTTGATAAGTCTTCCGGCGAAAAACTCAAAGTGTTCAGTGACAAGTTCACGGTGTTTCTGCCGTTCAGTGTCAGCGGTGTACAGCTAAAACCCGGCGAAAGTATTACCATTGCCGCCAAAATCGGTATTGACGGAGCGATGTGCTCGGATATTCAATGCCGAATGCCGGAGTTTGGGGCTTTAAGTGCAAATATCAAAATTTCCGGCGACGCAGCGATGACTAATGCTAAATTTACTCTGCCGGAAGGGACGATACAAACAAAAACGGATGGGGTGGCCCCGGTACTCAAAGGGACAAATTATTCGGTTTGGTTTGCTCTTGGCCTGGCGCTTTTGGCGGGGCTGAGTCTGAATATTATGCCGTGTGTCTGGCCGGTGCTGCCGCTTATCGTGATGCGCATCGTTGAACAGGCAAAGCAGGACAAAGGTAAATCAACGGCGATGGGACTTGCTTTTTGTCTTGGGATACTATTGTTCTTTGCGTGCCTTGCAGGGACAAATATTGTTCTGCAGCTCTTCTACGGAACGGTGTTACAGTGGGGAGACCAGTTCCGCAATCCGGCTATCCTTGTGGGAATGGCACTTCTGCTGGTAGTTCTGGCATTGTTTATGTTCGACGTTTTTACTATTACTGTGCCGTCTTCTGTAGCAAATAAGACCGGCTCCGGCAAAGGGTACCCCGGAGCTATCGGAATGGGCTTTCTGGCGGCTATATTGAGTACGCCCTGCAGCTTTGCAATTCTGGCCGCTGCCTTTGCCTGGGCGCAGGGTCAGCCTTTGCCGCTGGCTACGTTAGCGATTATGGCTATAGGTGTCGGGATGGCGGTGCCGTACGCTATACTGACTTCGATGCCCGGCTTGTTAAACCGTTTGCCGAAAGCGGGTCGATGGATGGAGTTGTTTAAGCAGGCGGTAGGGTTTATCCTGCTTATGATTTCAATGTGGCTTATTGCTGCGCTGCCGCAGGTGCGAAGAATGGATGTGTTGTATTTTGCGGTGGTGCTCAGCTTTTGTATCTGGATGTGGGGCGGCTGGGTTAGTTACAACACTAAACCGTTTCGCAAGTGGCTCGTACGAATTATCGCAGTAGCTTTGGCTGTTGCAGCAGGCTGGATATTCCTGCCTGCGCCGTCAAACAATATCGACTGGCAGCATTACAATGCTGACTTAATAGAAACCGCTAAAACAGAAGGAAGGCCGGTACTGGTTAAGTTTACCGCCGACTGGTGCCTGAGTTGTCTGACGGTTGAGAAGGTGATATATAGCCGTAAAGATATAGCGAAACTAATCAAGGAAAAAGGCGTTCTGGCAATTAAGGCTGATACCACGACAAGAGATATGCCGGCAACGCTGGCTTTGAAAAATATTTATAACGAACCTGGTGTGCCGGTCAGTATGCTGTTTATGCCGGGCGAGAAAGAACCTCTCAGATGGCGGGGCAAGAGCTTTGCCGATGAGTTGAAAACGCTTTTAGAGTCGCTGCCTTCACAATAAAGCCTATGGCGAGAAGAACGACCCCAAAGAAGATAAGGATTGACAAGGCCGAGGCGGCGAAAAGGGTCAAAAAAATTTGGCCGATATTGAAAAAAACATACCCTGATGCGAAAACCGCACTTAACTATAAGAATCCGCTGGAATTGCTAATAGCAACGATTCTGTCGGCACAATGCACGGATGTGCGGGTCAATATAGTAACTAAAGATTTGTTCAAAAAATACAAATCGGCGGCGGATTGGGCAAAAGCTGATATAAAAGATATCGAGTCGGATATAAAAAGCACGGGCTTTTTCCGCAATAAAGCTATCAGTATTAAGAGTACCTGCACTGAGATAACTGAGCAATTCGGCGGCGAAGTCCCCTGTACTATGGAAAAACTGCTGAAACTTCGGGGTGTGGGCAGAAAGACGGCAAATGTTGTGCTGGGTAATGCCTTCGGTAAGCCGGCGATAGCCTGCGATACGCATGTTATTCGGCTCTCTCGACGATTAGGACTTTCCGAAAACAGCGATGCGGTAAAGTTGGAATTCGATTTGGCCGAAATAGTGCCAAGGAGAAGCTGGACACTGTTCAGCCATTTGTTGATTTTTCACGGGCGAAATATTTGCCGTGCCCGTAAGCCAGACTGCGGCAATTGTCCGATTTCGAAACATTGCCCAGCTGCGAACAACCCGGCGTTGTGGTAAAATGTAATAGCGGCCTGTGGCCCGAGCGACGAGTTACGAGAGACGAGGAACGAATTATGGTGGATATTACTGACAATCCAGTACAGGACCTATGGCGAATATTCAAGATAATGGCAGAGTTTGTGGAGGGCTTCGAGGAGCTTGCCTCCGTAGGCCCTGCGGTATCGTTTTTCGGCTCAGCCCGCACCAAGCCGGAAGATCGCTACTATAAACTTGCCGAGCAAACCGCATCTGAAATAGTCAAGGCGGGCTTTGCAATAATAACCGGCGGAGGCGGCGGGATTATGGAAGCGGCAAATAAGGCGGCAGCGGAAGCAGGCGGTAAAAGTATCGGACTCAATATCGAACTTCCAATGGAACAAATGCCAAATGAGTATCAAAATATGTCACTGCACTTCAGATATTTTTTCTGCCGTAAGGTGATGTTCTTAAAATACGCTCACGGTTTTATAGTCTTGCCCGGCGGTTTCGGGACTATGGATGAATTCTTCGAATCACTGGTATTGATACAAACATTAAAGCAGGCCTCTTTTCCCGTGATTTTGATGGGAAGCGACTACTGGGGCGGCCTGATTGACTGGATGAGGGAAACAATGCTCGGCAAAGACGGTTATATCTCTCCCGAAGATATGAACGACTTTACGGTGGTGGATACGCCGGAAGCTGCGACTAAAATCATAGTGGATTTCAAGGAAGCGAAAGGGCGCAGCGGACTGGATTTGCCATCAGGGATGAAGAAGAGAAGTTAAGTCATCCCAAAACCTGCCTTGGTCTGCATAAGGCCATTTTGTCGTCTGGGTATCGTTGGCCCCTTCTTAATTTTCTCAGCTTACTTCAACTCTATTTCCAGAGCCGTCAAAGAACGCGGCTGAAGGATATGCACAATCCCGCCAGAGGCAAGTACTTGCGGAGCAACATCCACTACAGTCTTGACGGTGTTTGGGTCAACCTCATTATCCGCCTCAATGGCCGGGCCGGTAAGAACCCAGGCGGTTGCCTTCTTGGCCGACAGGGGCATATCCAGTTGTATCACTGAATCAACTCCCGCAGGCGATTCCTGGCCCTTACCTTCCAAACCCTTAATCCAGACACGATGAGCGCTGTCCAGGTCCTTGTTGATTATCATAAGAAATATCTTCCTGCGGTCAGCAGAGAAACTGGCGTTCACCGAGAGCACAGGTACTTTTCGAGGTTTTACTCCCAGTATGGGCGGTGATTTATAGCTGGGACAGCTTACCTGAACGGGAAACCATATAGGGCCAAAATGCTCTTTGTACATCTCGAACATATACTGAGCGGGTCGCTTCCAGTATGGTGTTTTAATAATCTGCTTTTTGAACCGCGGTCCGTCATTGAGTTTGCCCTTGACGAAATGTTGCTCGTTGGAGACCTGTCCCCAGTATTCATTTACAAACTGCCAGTAGTTCGCCATATTGACATTGTTCTCCGGCCTCATCATCATCGCTATAAGGTCGGCACAGAGCAGCGACTCGCCCAGGGACAGCCGCCAGGCAGGTAGGCCGTCATTATATACGAAAGAGGTATTATATTCGGTGATGGCCAGGGGGAGTTTATTTTTTGTCGCTGACAAAAACTCCTGGTATCTGTCCTGCTCGTTCAGAGCGGCGGCAAGCGTGGCCTTGAAAGACCTCTTAGGGTCATGCTGCGGTTTGTCTGTATAGGCATAAACAGGGTAAGTGTGAACGATAAGAAAATCAGCGGCAGGGGCGGCATCCCGCACAATTACCTGATTCCATTTCCGTTCCATAATGCCACCTTCAGTTACAACTCCTATCTTTATACTCGGGTCAACCTTCTTCATAGCCGCCGATACCAGTAGAAAATTTTTGGAGTATTCAGCGGGGTCAATAAACGAGATGGTTTTTCCGTTGTCACCATGATAAGTTTCGTTTCCGTATTCCCATAAGCGTATGTTATAGGGTTCGGGGTGGCCGTTCTCGGCTCGCTTTTTGCCCCATTCGGTTTCGACAGAGCCGTTGCAGTATTCCACCAGCTCAGCGGCGCTTTGCGGGGTATCCTCGAAATAGCTGATACCAATAACGGCCTTGGCGCCAACCGCTTTAGAGACCTTCATAAACTCATCGAGTCCGAAAAGATTTTCGATACGCTCTCTCCAGGGGAACTGGATAGGTTTAACAATAGGTGTTCTTTGCGGCCCTATGCCGAGCTTCCACTTATAATGGTGCAGGCCGCAACCGCCCGGCCATCTCATAAGGGTTATACCGGCAGAGCGGGCCAGATTCACCACTTCCGCTACCGGCTCTTTCTTCTCCGGGTCCCAGATGCCAAAGCCGTCATCTCTGTACCACATCAGGTTATTGCCGAAGATAAGCGGGTTCACTAACGCCTCGCCCGGCTTCAACTTCGGTTTCGAGGCCGAACATGGCTGCCCCGCTCCATAGAGACTTGTTGTTACCATTGCCATCAGCACTACTACTGCCAGCAGGCCGGGCAGAAGCCTATAAACCAATTTCTGCATTCCCGTAAAACTAATCCTTCTTTCCATTTGATTATCTCCAGCATTTTTTTCGTTGTGAAATATCCAGTGAAAATAACTGTACCAACGGACGGAGATGTTGTCAAAGGCAATTTTTCATTGCTTCGGCCAGGTGGCTGAGCAGATACTTTTTGTCTGGGCCGCCTAAATGCTCCCAGGGCAGGATTTCGTCGGTACCGAACTGTTTTTGTGCTGCTGTTTCAATATCCATACCAAATTTATCAAATGCCCTCTGCCAGAGTTCATAGTCGAAACATTCATCCCACAAATCGAATCTTGCGCCGTCCCGCCAGGCGGTTTCGATAACATCGCACAGTCTTCTGTCGCCCCGGCCTATCGCCGATTCCAGTACGCTACCGCCTATATCGTGAAATTTGAACTGCAGAAATTTTGCACGAAGTTTTCTTTTCTGGTCGAGTATCATCTGTTTTGCGTGCTCAAAATAGGATTTTGGTTTTTGCGCCAGCCAGCCGAACGGCGTATGCGGCTTGGGGACAAACCAGCTTACGGCAACGTTAATTTGACCTGTTTTGCCGTCAACTTTTTTGCGAAGTCTGGCTAATTGAAATGCCAAATCCGCAATCTGTTTTATGTCTTGTTCGGTCTCGCCGGGCAGGCCGACCATAAAGTACAGCTTTAATCGCTGCCAGCCGGCCCGGTAGGCGGCCTCGACGGCGGCGAACAAATCCTCATCTTTTAACGGCTTGTTGACAATCTGTCTTACTTTCTCGTTGGCGGCTTCAACGGCAATTGTCAGGCCGGCTTTTCTTACCGAAGTTACTAATTTTGGCAGCAGCTTCAGCTGCTGGTCAACGCGCAGACTCGGCAAAGATAAGCCGACATATTTGTCCTGAAAATATGCCTGAAGCTGTGAGACTAATTCTTCGAGGTCTGGGTAATCTGCGCTTAGATCGGAAGAGCGTCGTGTAGGGAAAGAGTGTAGATCTCGGTGGTCGCCGTATCATTAAAAAAAAAAAAATAAAAAAATATAAAAAAAAAAAAAAATATATGATCTCTCCTACTTACATACAATCTTCGCGTGT
>CAJVYN010000033.1 GCA_913009355.1 uncultured bacterium
CACTTGTCAGTTCTACAACATATTTTTCCATAGCCGATTCTCCTTAGTAAGGCCCAATATATTATGTCCTTATGAAGGTATCGGCAAATATCATTCACTTACATTAACAATCTTGACAGACTACTAGCCGGGATTGGTGCGAATTTACGCAAATTACTGGCCGCCTTTTGGCCTGCGCTGGTCGAGTGGGCACGGATTTACGTATTGAGTTGTGGAATAAGGCTGCAACCAAAATATAGACAACTCCGGATAATCGGGTAGCTGTCAAAAATTGACTTTTTCAGGGACGACTATTGTAAGCTCACAACGCCGCGATGTAGAGCTGGAATTCGATGATGTAAGCCAGAAACGCGGCAAAGTAAACTCACTTTGCCGCTTATGCTTCATTCGGTGGGATTGCCGTAAGAACGAGTTGACCTTCGGTTCAATACCGTTTTACTAAAGCCCCTTGCCGCATGTCTATTTTGCAATCTGCTCCATTTCTTCTAAGGTACGTTCAGGCTTTTCATCAGCTACAGCCTCTTTTCCTTCGGCTATAAACTGCTCAACCAACTTGTAGGCCTGGTCATCGGTGTACTGTTGGGGGGGATGCTTGCAGAAATATGCTGACGGACCGTCCAGGATACCGCCTTGGCCTCTATCAAGGGCCAGCTTGCAGCATCTGATTGAATCAATGGCAACACCTGCCGAGTTTGGCGAGTCTTCCACGCTCAGCCGCAATTCCAGGTTCATCGGCACGTCGCCAAAGAGCTTACCCTCCATCCTGATAAAACAGACCTTGTTGTCATCTTGCCATGGAACATAATCGCTTGGGCCAATGTGAATATTACGATCAGCCAATCTATTGGCGGTAACTGACTGTACAGCTTCTGTCTTTGATATTTTCTTGGAGGCAAGCCTGCTGCTTTTGTGCATATTGAGGAAATCAGTATTTCCGCCTGTATTGAGTTGGTAAGTTCTTTCTAACTTTACCCCTCTTTTATTGAAGAGGTCGGTTAATACTCTATGAGTAATTGTCGCACCAAGTTGAGCCTTAATGTCATCGCCTATTATCGGTATGTTCTTTTCTTCGAACTTCTTCGCCCATTCTGCGTTGCTTGCTATAAAAACAGGTATATTGTTTATAAACGCCACACCTGCTTCCAGAGCACATTCGGCATAAAACTTCGAAGCTTCCTCAGAACCAACAGGGAGGTAATTTAAGAGTATCTCAGTGCCGGATTCCTTCAAGATCCGGACGATATCCTCTTTCGTCGCTTCAGGCTCACCATTGCATACGAAGGTATAGTCATCGTCATAATCCTTCATATGATCCGAAAAACCATCGAGAATTCTACCCATTTTCACCAAAACACCGGTTTTGGGCATATCTTTGCAAAATACTGTGGTGCAGTTTGGCCTTTCGAATATGGCTTCGTTGATGTCCTTTCCGATTTTTCTTTTGTCGATATCGAACGCAGCTACCACTTCGATGTCATATGGTTTATAACCATTGATGTCCCAGTGCATTAGCCCGATAATATCTTTGCTATTCTTACTTTTATAGTACTCAATACCTTGGAGTAGCGAACTTGTACAGTTACCCACACCAACAATCCCGATTTTAATTTTATTCACAATCTCTTGTTCCTTTCATTGACTAATATTTTTTACACCTTAAAATTCCACAAGAACAACTCATTATAACACATTCGTATTTCGTGATGCGTATTGCGAACTCCGCCCAGAGGACGGAGCTAAACATAACAATGTAAACCCCCAGGATAAACCTGGGGGCTAAATATTTTGGGATTGCCACGTCCCTTAGGGACTGGCAATGATAACAGTACAAGTTTTGACGGGGGTTCTTATTTCTTCTTGCCGGCAGAAGAGCCCTTGTCAAGCATTCCTCTCAAGACAGTGCCCATCAGAGCGTCGGTCATACCACCAGATGAGCCGCCTACCATTACCTCCGGAGTAATCCGGATTTTCTCGGATGAAACCAGCTTCATAATCTCAATAAGAGCGGCGTTGTTCGAGCCAATTACATCAGAAATCAGCCTGTAGGCCTGAGCCTTGGCGGCGGCAATGAGCTTGACCTGCTCGGCTTCGGCCTGAGCGGCGATAATTTTTTTCTGCTTGTCCTGCTCGGCAATCTTGACGCCATAAGCGGCTGTCGCCAGACGTTTCTCCTCTTCGGCTTCCTGCTGGGTCTTTGTCAGGGCCTTTTGCTTTTCCGCTGCACGCTGCTGCTCCTCAAACGTCGCCTGCTCCTGAAGAGCTATCTCACGGTCGGTCTGGGTCTTTAAGAGCCGGCCAAGGGTTTTCTCATCGCCCACATTACCGATACTGATTTCAAGAATGGTGATACCATACCCGGCCAATTCCTTTCTAAGCATTGCGGTGCTCTGCTGTCCCTGTTTCGAGCGGTTCTGAACGTAATCCAGGGCCTTGACCTTTTCAGCGTTATCTCTGAAAGTCGATCTTACCCTGGGTGTTACCAGCTTGGTCAGTACCAGCTCGCCATCGCCTATCATAGCAACAACACGAGGAGCGTCTTTGCGGTCAATTCGATAGGTTATGCGGACATCTACGGGGAATGTATAACCATCTGCGCTTCGGACGGTTATAGGCCGACGAGGCTGGGCTTTGCCTCTTTCGCCACGCTCCATCTCCGCGGTGTAGCTTACCTTTGTCTGGCGGATGCTCATTAGTGTAACTTCATAAGCTTTTGTATTCAGATAGTACTGACCTTCACCCAGCGGCTTGTTCCATACGCCTCTTTGACCCACTTCCACAAGGCGGTCTTTGGCTTCTACTACTTCGCCCACGTTGCTCTTTATAACCGCGACTGTGCCGACTCTGACGTTTACTACAGGCACAGCTTTAACGGTAAACAGTTTTGTATTGATACGATATTTACCCGGCTTTAGGACTGAAAGCTGTGGGCCTTTAAAGCCGTTGCCCTCAGAGAGGAAATATTCGGCATTGAGCATTTTGTCCGGCTCTTTCCACTCCGGAGCGTAAATTGTATCGGGCGGCAGACTACGGCCGTCCGCGGTCTGCACCAGGCCTATGAACCCCTCTTTTATCTCGACCATAGGTTCCTTACTGATCTCATACTGCCATGGCCAATAGAATAACTGCCAGCCGGGAGCCAGAAGCTGGGCCTGAATCCCGTTTTCACCATTTACGGCTAAAATCCGCCCCTCCGGCAGAGAACCGCCTCCCAATTTCTTCTCCACAATTCCAACCTGATTGCCGCCAATTTTCACAATCGAGCTGGCAATTACCACCACCAAAACAATGACAATCACCAGAACCAATGTCAGAATTGCCTTTAGCTTTCCTCCAGGTATTTGTTCCCATGTAGCGTTCATAATAGTTTCCTTTTGAAATTGAAATTAACAAGTAATTTATACCGGCTTTCGCAGCCACAAAGATGCGCAGAAAACAAGTGTGGCAAAACAAATAACCGTAGCAATGTTATCATAAACCGAAACTGTTAGTTATACATCACAAATTCGTGCCGCCTGTGCCATAGATGTCAGCGGGTCAGGGGTGGTTGGGACATACTCATGGCCCACATAGCCGGTAAAGCCGGTCTCGACGATTGCACGCAGAATGGCAGGAAAATACAGCTCCTGTGTTTCGTCTAATTCATGCCTGCCTGGGTTGCCGCCTACCTGGTAGTGGGTGATGTAGTCCTTATAAGTACGGATTGTCCGAATTATGTCGCCTTCCATTATCTGAGCATGATAGACGTCGTAAAGGATTTTCAGCCGTTCGGAGCCGATCTTATCGCACAGCTCAATGCCCCAACTCAGATGGTCGAACATATAATCCGGGTGATTGATTTTGCTGTTAAAGTTTTCGATGCAGAGGGTGACCTTTTTCTTTTCAGCGTATCCGATGATTTGCTTGAAGGCAATGACAGCGTTCTCAAGTCCCACGTCGTCAGGTATGCCGTCACGATTGCCCGTGAGGGCGATTACATTCGGAAATCCGTATTCGGCTGCGGCGTCAATGCTGATGCGAAGACTGGCGATGCATTCGGCGTGATAGGCCTTGTTATTCAGACCGCGTGTGAGGGATTTATCATTGTAGCTGTTGACCATCCCGCAGACCAGGCCGTACTTTTTCACTGTCGGCAGTTCATTGGGCGAAACCAACTCGACTGATTTGATTCCGAGCTTCGCAGCAGCGGCACATATCTGGTCAAGCGTTAGGCCCTGCTCGGAATAGGGCCACTTGCAGACCGACTGGTTGATGCGGCCCTTCTTGATGACCCGTTCGAGGGCGGCGGATGCGGTGGCTGGTACACTCACGCCGGCAATAGCAGCCGCTGCTACGCCAGCCATTCCGGCCAGTATCTGCCGGCGAGTCATTGTTGGAACAATGCCCTGACGACAAGACTCCACACAACTTTCCTGTGTTGACATTTTAATTCCTTTCACTTAAATCGATTTAAGTCGCAAATCACAATTTGATGCTGATTATGATAACCCAACACAGGGAAAACATCAATATAATTTCCAGCGTTTTTTTGCGGCATACCGCCCCTAAAATGGCAATTTAACGGGCCGATTTACCCGGAACCGGCCTGTTGGGTACGCAAGATATCTCTATCGCTGTCTAAAACAAATTGAATCCTGGCTGTCTATGGCTATAATGTCGCAGATTTACAGGACAAAGATTATGATTTATAACACATACGGCTCAACCGGTATCGAGGTGTCCGCCATAGGGTTCGGCGGGATGCAGTTTGAAAATCAGGATGACATCGACGTCTGTGCCTCGCTGGTCAAGGCCGCTTATGATATGGATATTAACTATTTTGATACCGCTCCCGGCTACGGTAAATCCGAAGAACTGTTCGGCGCAGCGCTGAAGGAAATGAACAAGACCAGGGCGCAGAAGCCATTTTACGTTTCCACCAAGACAATGAAGGCTGAGCCGCGGCAAATCCGTAAGGAACTCGAAACCTCTCTGAAGAGGTTAAACCTCGACTATATCGATTTCTATCACGTCTGGTGCGTAATGTCACTCGAAGCCTATAAAGACCGAAAGGCTAAAGGCGCACTGGCTGAATTCGAGCGATTAAAGGCTGAGGGTCTGGTTAAGCATATCTGTGTTTCAACTCATATTACCGGCTCAGAGATTGGCGAGATGTTGGCTGATTACCCGTTCGAGGGTGTATTGTTAGGGTATTCAGCTATGAACTTTGCCTATCGCGAGGCCGGGCTGGCGGCGGCGGCTAAACTTAATTGCGGAGTGGTTGTAATGAATCCTCTCGGTGGCGGTATTATCCCGCAGCATCCCGATCGTTTTGCCTTTGTAAAGACCCGCAAGACAGAAACCGTTGTTGAGGGTGCTCTGCGGTTCCTAATCAATGACCGGCGCATCACATCTGCCCTTGTGGGCGCCAGCAACCAGCAACAGCTTGCCGAGGCAATCGCAGCAGTCGAAGGATACCAGCCGATTCGGCCCGAGACTGTTCAGAAAATTCGTGCCAGCTTAAAGGATGCCTTCAATGAGCTTTGCACGGGCTGCCGGTACTGCGATAACTGCCCGGAGAACATAGCCGTACCAAAAATGATGGACGCCTATAACTATTACGTACTGAGAGGGAAGGGCGCAGATATGATTGACCGGCTGCGCGACCACTGGAACATCAGTGCGAAAAACGATAATGTTGCAAGATGCACCGAGTGCGGGCAGTGCGAAACCGCCTGTACCCAGAAACTACCCATTTGCCAACGGCTAAAATTTGTCCACGCCGAGGCCGAACGGTTAGGGGCGGGCTGAGAATCGATTATCTGCTGTTGGAAAAGAGACAATAGTCAATTAAGAGGATTGCCCGGGACTGGAGTCGAACCAGCACTCCCCTAAGGGAACTAGCCCCTCAAGCTAGCGCGTCTGCCTATTCCGCCACCCGGGCGTTACTATTTTCTATTCACTTGATTATTGATTATTGACTATTGATTGTCAACTATCAAATGGGGCGGCTTTGATTGTTCCGGAGCAAAAGGTGCAGTCGCTGGCAAAATGCAAAGCCGCTGCGTCTGCACATTTCAGCTACCATCGGCGATTTGGCTAAAAGCTCTTCCCTCGTCTTGGCCTGCGGCATCAGCATTACCTTCTCTGAATCGATGTTTCCTATCTCCTCTACCGTCTGTTGTATCTCAGTTAAATCATCCTGCGAATCCATCACGAATTTCAGTTGATATTTATAGTTGTCGAGAAGCTTTCGCAAGATGGTTATATCCAGTCTTAAAAACTTCTGTCTTCTGACTTCTGTGTCCGGCGCCCCCACCACAGGTGTGGGGGCTAAACTTTCGATTTCTGCAGTTGGTGTGGAGTTACTCAATTTAGGGCTTATGCTCATTAAGTTACAGGGCAAATCCGGTATGAATGCAATCCCTGCGGTTTCAATTGTTATATGTTTTTCAGCGGCCTTGAGCTTTTGTACCAATTGCGGCAAATCCGGATTTATCATTGGCTCGCCGCCTGTTATTATCACAAATTTGCTCCGGGCCTGCTGCTGAACGGCCTGGATGATTTTGTCGGTGCTGTAATGGAACCCTGCTTCCTGGTCCCAGGCGTATTTTGTATCACACCATCGGCAGCGCAACGGACAGCCTGCCAAGCGTATGAACACGCTGGGGACACCTGCCAAAAATCCCTCACCCTGCAAAGAATAAAAAATTTCGTTTATTCTCATTCTTAGTTTCTCTTATTCGACATTCTTTATTCATTATTCGATATTCATCATTTCTTTACATATTCAATAGGGTCTTCAAAACCTGCTTCGGCAAAGCCCTTTAACCTTAATCGGCAGGAATCACAGCGTCCACAACTTCTGCCCTGCTCGTCCGGGTCGTAACAACTGTGTGTCAGGGAGTAATCTACGCCGAGCTTTGTGCCGGTGAGAATAATTTCACGCTTTGTCATATTTATAATCGGTGTATGAATGCGGTATCGGCCCTTGCCCTGGACGGCGGCTGCGGTGGCGAGGTTGGCGGTTTTCTCAAAGGCAGTTATAAATTCAGGCCGACAGTCGGGATAGCCGCTATAATCCATCGCATTGACGCCAATGAAAATGTCGAATGCGCCTAAAACCTCTGCCCAGCCGAGTGCAAAACTTAAAAATATCGTGTTGCGGGCAGGCACATAGGTCGATGGGATTTGAGCCGAATCGTCTAAATTGGCCCTGTCCTTCGGCACTTCAAGAGCTAAATCAATCAGAGATGAGACGCCAAACCCGACCAGGTCAATATCGACTACACGGTGTTCGGACACCTTGAAAAATGTAGTTATTCTTTTTGCAGCTCCGATTTCCTGCTGGTGCCGTTGGCCATACTTAAAAGTTAATGCGTAACACTGAAAACCTTCGCCGTGGGCCATGCCCAGGACAGTAGCTGAATCAAGGCCTCCGCTCAGCAAAACAACCGCTTTTTTATTTTTTATCAACATTTTTCCTCCTTCTTGCAAAAGTTATTGATATTTATTATATTAGTTTAGTAGAATTTTCGCGAGGTTCAACCAAATGAATAAAAAGTCCGATATGGAGCTGTTCGATAACCCCCATCCTGAGCGGGACTATCATATCACAATCAGATGTCCTGAATTTACCAGCCTTTGCCCTCGAACAGGCCAGCCAGACTTCGGCAAAATCATCATCGAATACTGTCCCGACAAACTTTGTATCGAGCTAAAGAGTCTGAAATTCTATATACAAAGCTATCGTAATAAGGGTATTTTTTACGAAGCACTGACAAACGATATACTAAATGACCTGATCGCCGCCTGTAAGCCCAGATGGATGAAGGTTACATCTCGATTTACTGCCCGCGGCGGGATAACCACCGAGGTGGTTGCGGAGTGTAAGCGCGACGTGAGAAGTGTATCTTGCAATGACAATATGTAGAGATACACTTCACGAAATACGAAATACGAAATATGTCGGAGGTGATAAAATGTCTATAATATTTCATTGTGAGCATTGCGGCAAAAAGATAGAAGCGGCGGACAACGCCGGCGGCAAATGGGGCAAGTGCCCGGCATGCCACAACAAGCTGTATGTCCCCGGCAGTAACTCCGGTGAAGAGCTGAAACTTGCGCCAATAGATGAAAACGACCAAGTGAAACAAAAACAACTGATGGCTGAAACGTATAAGATTACACAAGAGATATTGAGTGAAAGAGAAATTCCAAACGACTCGGCTGAAACTACTGCTGCGGCCTCTGAAATAAGCGATAAACAATTGACGAATAACATAATTACCTGCCTGCGGCAAATGGCCGACGGTGAATTGAACGAAGCACAAAAAACCACAGAATTGATAACCCCTTACGGCGCACAAGCCGTGAACATTCTCGACAGAATAGCACTTAGCGAAATGCCTGAGCCGGAATTGGCTGATATCCCCGGCCAGGTGCTTTCGGGTCTGATAAGAAAGATGCGCGACAGAATAAGCTGAGGTCAATCGTCAGTTGATTGGAAAACTTTCTCAGAAGATATCCCGAAACAGCCGCAATTTGCAAATCCACCCCGATTTTTTCGGTCTGTAAAAAATAACAGGCCAGACAATCCCCCTTTAATTTGGCTGAAGTGAAACTATTTTTTATGTTTTATGTAGAAAGATTGCTTCGTCATTACGCTCCTCGCAATGACAGAAGGCTTGATTGAGCTTCATATTGAAACCTGGAAGGAAGTTTATTATGGCCGATGATACAACGGTGGTGCATATTACCCATGAAGCGGTGGGTAAAATCGGTGGTATAGGCGCTGTTCTGCAGGGCTTTTTCACGTCCAAATCCTATCTTGACGCTGTTGGCCGTTCAATCCTTGTCGGACCATTGTTCAGCACTGAAGGGACTGTTTCAGAACGGCTTGGTGAAAACAGTGAAGTTTTGTATTCCTCTGTAGATGGAGTTGTAAACACAGAGTATGCTTCGTATGCTTCGGCCTTCAGGGAAATCGAAGACTTCTACAATGCAGGTATCGTTTACGGCAGGCGAACATTTATTGACGAGCAGACAGGGATAAAAAGCTCGCCTGAAGTACTGCTGATTGATGTGAGGTGTATGGATAAAGGGCCGATTGACGAATTCAAAAAACGTCTGTTCGAGGAATTCGGCATTCGCAGTCATCTGTACGAACATCTGTGGGAATATGAACAATATGCAAGATTGGCACCGCCGGCAATTACCGCGCTGAAAGCAATCGGTGCAGCCAAAAGTTCAACGGTTGTTGTTTCCCACGAGTTTATGGGAATGCCCACAGCGTTGGCTGCTATCCTTGACCCTGCGTGTGATTTCAAAACTGTTTTTTACGCCCACGAAGTGGCTACGATGCGACGCATTATAGAAGGACATCCCGGCCAGGATACGATGTTCTATAATGTTATCAAGCAGGCCCACAAAGATGGACTTTACACCAGCGATGTTTTCGGCGACCAGAGTTGTTTTTTCAAGCACGCTCTTGTGGAAGCGGCAGACTATTGCGATACTATATGCGCGGTGGGTGATTATGTAGTTGACGAATTGCTGTTTCTATCACCCGAATTTGAAACCGTCGGTATTGATATAGTTTATAACGGGATACCCGCATACAAAATCAGCACTGTTGAGAAGCTGCAATCGAAAGAAAAACTGCAACTGTATTGTGAGAATCTATTGGGGTATAAGCCGGATTTTGTTTTCACGCATGTTACAAGACTGGTGCGGAGCAAGGGACTGTGGCGTGATTTGAGTGTGCTCCGTACAATAGAAAAAAAGTTTAGAACCCAGGGCAAAACAGGGGTGTTGTTTTTACTGTCCACCGAAGTTGCACAACGGCCCAGCCGGGATATTTATAATATGGAATCGGCATATAACTGGCCTGTGGCTCACCGTGAAGGCCAGCCGGACCTTTCCGGCGGTGAGGCAGGTTTCTATACGAAAGTGCAGGAATTCAACGCTCAAAGCCGTAATATAAAAATTATCTTTGTCAATCAGTTTGGCTTTGAGCCGAAATATTGCGGCGGGAGAATGCCGAAAGATATGGAATTTATGGATATCCGCAAGGGAAGCGACGTTGAGTTCGGACTGAGTATTTATGAACCGTTCGGGATAGCTCAGTTGGAACCGCTGGCTTTCGGCGGTATATGTGTGATCAGTAGTGTCTGCGGATGTGCAGGTTTTGTGCAGGACGTACTCGCCGAGGAAGGTACTAAGAACGTTATTATCGCCGACTATACTGATTTGGAAACTCGAGACTATGGCAATATCGAAGAACTGCTGCAGATTGACTCGTTGGTACGCGGCCGGATAGAAGAAAGTGTCAGTGAAAGGGTCGCAAACCGGATAATTCGGCACTTGCCCCAAAGCGAATCCGAAATTGAAGGTATGATTCAGGCCGGCTATGAGCTTGCAAAGAATATGAGCTGGGATGTAGTGATGAAAAATTACCTGCTGCCGAGTCTGCAAAAAACTCTGCACAAACAGTGCAGCAAAAGCATCTGCACAAAAACATATCCCTAAAAAATGATAGTTGTCCCTGTCAGCGGCAAGCAGGGGGTATCAATCATCAATTCCACTTGACTGCTTCCGATAGAATCCTTAAACTGTTCGGCTGTGGACAGTCCTGAGAAAAAACCAATTATCGGTATTTTAGGCGGTGTCGGCTCGGGCAAAAGCACCGTTGCAGCTGAGTTTGCCAAATTAGGCTGTAAGGTAATCGATGCGGACAAAATCGCCCACGAATTACTTGAGAGCGAAGCTGTAAAAGAAAAAATAGTCGCTTCTTTCGGGAAAGCCATTTTAGATTCGGCTGGGAAAATTAACCGTAAGAAACTGGGTGATGTAGTTTTTGCCGATGCCGATAAGCTCTCGTTGCTTAACAACATAATCCATCCTCTTGTTCTGGAACGGGCTGAGCAGCTTATAAAGCAGATAAATCGCCAAAATCAAATCAAGGCAATTGTGCTGGATATGCCTCTGTTGGCCGAAGTGGGTTGGGATAGGCGATGCGATAAGATCATTTTTGTTGACTGCAAACGGCAATTAAGGATAAATAGGGCGAAAAAACCAAGCCTTTTTGACGAAAATCAGCGTAAAATTAGAGAAAATTTTCAGATTTCTCTGGACAACAAACGCAACATCGCCGATAATGTGATAAGTAACAATTCTGGCTTCTCGATATTGGTCAGGCAAGTCGTTGACATATTCTCTTGTATTGTGGATAATTAAGTGAGTGGGGTTTATCATCGTAGGGCGCTCGCATCAGTAGCAATGCGTGTTTTTAATATATTTAGTTTCTACTATTTAAAATTCAAATCTTATTGGATTCCGACGGGAAAACTATTTAACTAAATCATACCCCTGTTTTGGGTTTCCGCAAAGGCGGGGGCCTCGTAGGGGCGACAACTATATTTTGCAAATGGAAAAGGAGTAATTATGGCTAAAGCCGCTGCAAAAACCGGGAAAGCCACAACAGCAAGAACTCGTAAAACCACAAAGAAAAAAACTGCCGCTGAAGAACAATCTTCCGCTGAACAGGCGGAACAAACGCAGCAACAGTCCAACTCAGCGGCAACTGCGGCAGAGAGTGCCGCACAAGCCGCGGAAAACAAAAAAGCTGAAGAAGAATCCACCCATGCCAAATACGAGCGGATTAAAAAAGGCGACTTGTATTTGACGGATTTGCAGAAACTGACCGTAACAGAACTGCACGATATCGCTAAGAAGGAAAATATTAAGGAATATACCGCTCTTAGAAAACAGGATTTGATTTTCAGAATTCTCAAAGAGCGCATTCGCCAAAACGGCCTGCTGTACGGCGAGGGCGTGTTGGAAGTGCTGCCGGACGGTTACGGATTTCTGCGAAATCCGAGCTATAACTATCTGTCCAGCCCAGACGATATTTATGTCTCGCCGTCCCAAATCAGACGTTTCGGTCTGCGAACCGGAAACATCGTATCAGGGCAAATACGGCCGCCGAAAGACTCGGAGAAGTATTTTGCCCTGCTGCGTGTCGAAGCGATTAACTATGAAAACCCGGACAACCTTGCCGATAAGACCGTTTTCAGCGACCTGACACCACTGCATCCGGAGAACAGGCTCATACTGGAAACCACATCCGGAGAATTGGGTATGCGAATAATCGATTTGGTGACGCCGGTAGGGAAAGGTCAGCGAGGCTTGATAGTCGCTCCGCCGCGAACAGGTAAGACAGTGCTGCTGCAAAAAATGGCAAATGCCATCAGTACGAATTGCCCCGAAGCAAAATTGATAGTGCTGCTGATTGACGAACGGCCCGAAGAAGTTACGGAAATGGAGCGAAAAACCGCTGAAGATGTCGAGGTTATAAGCTCCACCTTCGATGAACCGGCATCACGGCACTGCCAGGTGGCTGAGGTCGTAATCGAAAAGGCAAAACGACTTGTCGAGTACGGTGTAGATGTGGTAATTCTGCTGGACTCGATAACCCGCCTTGCACGTGCCTATAATACCGAAATGCCGCACTCGGGTAAAATCCTGACCGGCGGTGTTGACGCCGGCGCAATGCAGATGCCGAAGAAATTTTTCGGTGCGGCAAGAAATGTCGAACACGGCGGTTCGCTGACTATATTCGCAACTGCATTGATTGATACCGGCTCGAAAATGGACGAGGTTATCTTCGAAGAATTCAAGGCAACCGGCAATATGGAATTGCACCTCGACAGGCGACTGGTTGAAAGAAGGATCTGGCCGGCTATTGATATCAGCCGAAGCGGTACCAGAAGAGAAGAACTGCTGGTCGATAAAAAGGAACTTGAACTTGTGTATCGGTTGCGAAAAGTTCTTAGCGAATTGAACCCGACCGAAGCAATCGAACTGCTTAAAAGCAGGCTTGGCAAGTGCCGAAGCAACGCAGAGTTCCTGATGACAATGAACATCAGTTAAGCCAAATTCACATTGTATATTGCGTATATCGTATTGCGCGATACACATCACGCACAACGTGTTTGTTCTGCTTGATTGTTTGCTTTACATTATCGCTTGTTTTTATTAAGATGAAATTCCGGCAGGTTGGTATTTCGCCGGAGTTTTTTTACAGGTAATTGTCTAAATCGGATAAGTTATGGCGGAACAACTCTCGAAAGTTTATGAGCCTGAAACAACAGAGAAACAGGCAAACGAAATCTGGTTTTCACACCCTTATTTTCACGCTGAAACGCCTCCGGATGGTGAAAAAAGCGGGCGGTCTTACACGATTGTAATCCCGCCGCCCAACGTTACGGCGCCGCTGCACCTCGGCCAAGCCCTGAACAACACTCTGCAGGATATTCTGATTCGCACAAAGAGAATGCAGGGCTTCAATACACTCTGGATGCCCGGCACCGACCACGCCGGTATCGCCACCCAGACGGTCGTTGAGAAACGAATCCTGGCGGAAGAAAACAAACGGCGGACGGATTTTGCGAGGGAGGACTTCATCGCCCGTGTGCAGGCATGGAAAGACGAATACGAAGCTAAAATTATCAGTCAGTTGAAAGCGATGGGCTGTTCGTGCGACTGGAGCAGAAAACGCTTTACGATGGATGAGGTTTGTGCAAAAGCCGTTCGGGCGGCGTTCTTCAAGCTCTTCAAAGACGGGCTTATCTACCGCGGCAAACGGCTGGTCAACTGGGACCCGGCTACGCAGACGGTACTGGCTGACGATGAGGTCGAGCACGAGACGGTGCAGGGACATTTCTGGTATATGAGGTATCCGCTTGACGAGCCGGTCGAAATAAAAGGAGAGTGCATCGAGCATATTACCGTCGCTACTACGCGGCCTGAAACAATGCTCGGCGATACAGCCGTGGCGATGAACCCGGCAGATGGCCGGGCCGAATACCTAATCGGCAAAAAAGTTCGGCTGCCAATTGTAGGCCGGCTTATCCCTGTAATAGCAGATGAGCATGTTGTTCTGCCTGACCCTGAAAGTGATGACGAGAAAGCACGATTTTCAACGGGCTTTCTGAAGGTTACGCCGGCCCACGACCTGGACGACTGGGAGATTGGCCTGCGGCATAATCTGGAGGTTATCAATGTGATGGCCCCGGACGGCTGTATCAGTGATAAGCACGGCTGGGAAGATGCAGGGCCAGATGCAGAATTTTTACTTGGAATGGACCGTTTCGAAGCACGAGAGGCCATCGTTGAATGGTTCCGGAAGGAAAACCTCCTTGAGGATGTTCGCGAATATGTCCATGAGGTCGGCCACAGTTACCGCAGTCACGTACCTATCGAGCCGTACCTGTCTGACCAGTGGTATATCGCCGTGAAGAAGCCCATTGAACACTTGAAAGAAAAATTCGGTGAAGGTCTTATCGAAGGAACCGATGTGCCGGCAAATTCTCTGGCTGGTCTGGCACTGAAGCCATTGCTCGATAAACGCCTTCGATTCATCCCCGAACGTTATGCTAAAACATATCAAGCGTGGCTGGAGAACCTGCGCGACTGGCCTATCAGCCGACAGCTCTGGTGGGGACATCGCATACCAATATGGTATTGTCAGGATTGCAGTGAAACCACAAGCGGACTTGAGGATCCGATAAAGTGCGAAAAATGCGGCTGCGATAATTTAGTCCGGGACCCGGATGTTTTAGATACGTGGTTTTCTTCGGCGCTTTGGCCGTTCAGTACGTTAGGTTGGCCGGAAGAGACGGCGGAATTAAAAACGTTCTATCCGGGCAGTGTGCTCTGTACAGCCCGTGAGATTATTACGCTGTGGGTATCACGTATGGTGATGATGGGCCAATATTGCGCCGGCGATATTCCTTTCCGTGACGTGTATATTCACGCTATGATTCAGGATGGGCAGGGGCGCAAAATGTCCAAGAGCTTAGGCAATGGGATTGACCCGCTGGTGGCAATCGACAGCCATGGTGTAGATGCAATGCGGTTTACTTTGGCCAGTATGACCACAGATACACAAGATGTTCGGATGCCGGTGGAAGCAATGAAGCTGCCTGACGGACGAGAAGTAAATACGTCGCCGAAATTTGATGTCGGGCGAAACTTCTGTAATAAGCTCTGGAACGCATCACGCTTTGCGATGATGAACCTCGAGGGTATCCAGCCGGCCAAATTTGATAAAGACAAAATGACAATCACCGATAGGTGGATTCTTTCCCGCCTTGCACAAACTATCGCTGAGGTTACTAAATCTTTAGATGAATTCAAATACAGTGAGCCGTTAACGGGTCTTTACAAATTCTTCTGGAATGATTTTTGCGACTGGTATCTTGAGTGGGTCAAACCAAGAATGCAGGACGAGCAGCAAAAGCCGATTGCTCAAAACGTACTTGCGTTTGTGCTGGACCAGACTTTGCGATTATTGCATCCGTTTGTGCCGTTCATTACTGAAGGGATATTCCAGAAGCTAAACGAGGTTGCGCCGGTAAGAGAACTCAAAGGCCTTGCGGAAGCTAAAGAGGCGGAAGCATTGGTTATCGCCCAATGGCCGAATGAGCAGGGTTGCTTCGTGGATAAGGAAGCCGAAAAACAAATTGCAACTGTTCAGGCTGCAATTCGAGCCATAAGGGATATTAGAAGCAACAGAAACATACCGCCAAAGGAATTGTTAGTCGCAACCGCAAAGTCGCAGCAGACGACTGTTGACATTCTAAACCGTAACACAGAACTCATCGAGCAGTTGGCAGGAGTAAAAGAGTTTAAGGCTGGGACAGCGATTGTAAAACCTGTGACCGCTGCAGTCGGAATTGCAGATGCAACAGAAGTTTATGTACATGGCGCAATTGATCCCAAAGCTGAGCGGCGGCGGTTGGAAAAACAGAAGGACAAAATGGAAAAAATCAAAAAGGGCGTAGAGGCCAAGCTGAGTAATGAAAATTTTGTTACCAAAGCCAAGCCGGAAGTGGTGGCCCATGCCAGAGAAAAGCTGGCTGAATTAACAGAACAATTAGAAACGATTGAGAGACATCTGTCGGAATTAGGTAATTGAGTTGGTAAAGGCGGTGTGAAAATGGAGACGGAAGTCGAATTGTCGCGAATAATTATTAACGAAACGTCCGACCAGCAGATAATCGTCCTGAAAGAGCGTCACGGTCAGCGAAGCTTTCCTATCGTTATCGGTATAGTTGAGATTTTTGCAATCGACCGCCGATTAAAAGGTATCAAGCCGCCTCGCCCGATGACACACGATTTACTGGACAGCGTAATCGAAAATCTCGGGGCTAAAATAGAAAAGATAGTTATAAACGACCTCAGAAACCATACCTTCTACGCAAAGATAACCTTAAGTTTGAATGGGCGAACCGTTGAAATTGATTCCCGTCCCTCCGATGCGATTGCATTAGGGGCTGTATCAAATGCCCCTATCTATGTTGCTGAGCATGTTTTCGAGAAGACTTGTCAGTAAAAAAGCTTGAAATAATTATCAAGCCAACACCGAGACAAAGCATAGTGTCCGCGAGATTGAATGCCGGCCAATGCCTGCCCGGCCAGTAAACAACGTCGATAAAGTCACGCACTTTTCCATTATTAAAAATTCTATCGTAAAGATTGCCGCAAACGCCGGCAGTGAAAAGCGCAAGAGCAATGTACACCAGTTTATGCTCAGCTTTGCTGAAAAGAAACACTGTTAAGATTGCTATCAACGCAATAATCGAGACAGCTATTAATAAGCGACGCTGTCCCGTGGCTATCCCAAAAGCGGCGCCGGCGTTTTCCGCTGCCACCAACTGCAAAAAACCATTTATAATTGAGACGCCGACTCGCTGTTGCTGTAACCAGTCGAATACCGTACTTTTGCTCCATAAATCCAGAGATCGGAAGAGCGTCGTGTAGGGAAAGAGTGTAGATCTCGGTGGTCGCCGTATCGTTAAAAAAAAAATAAAAGAAGAAGCAGACAAAAATGGAACCAGTC
>CAJVYN010000034.1 GCA_913009355.1 uncultured bacterium
TCCTTTTTACTTTCTTTGTGCCTAATACAATGAAGTCATCGCCCCTAAGGGGTGGTTCCACAACTCAAAACTCAACACTCAAAATTCAAAACTATTTGTTTTCTGTGTCCAAATTTTCTTTGTGCCTTAGTGTCTTGGTGGCTTGGTGGCGAAATTTTTCCCAATTTTTACTCAAAACGCACTCACTTTTTTGCACATTTCAACTCATTTTTTGCACATTTTCGAATATTTTCGCTCGTTTTCGCTCGTTTTCGCTCGTTTCGTCTTTGCCTATTTCCCCCAAACCATACAACTTAACCCCAAAACCCCCATTTTTCATTCAAAAACTCACATCACCACCTGAAAAATATCCCCCAAAATCCCCTTTTTAAAAAAATTCCGGATTTTAAAAATCCAAAATTAAGAATTGCCATTCTCGCTATCGGTTTTACTTATTCCAGTTTTGCCAGCCGACACCGCTTCTGTCCTCAGCGATTTTGAATTTACCCGTAGGACAGTCGTAGAAATATCTGACCAGACAATAAGCTAAGGCGTTTGCAAGCCGGGTAGTTGCGACTTCTTGGCCGCTATCCTCGATTTCAAAACCGACTTTAATACCTTTACTTTTTACAGATTCGGGCCAAAGTTTCTCCCCGGCTGCCGTATCAAGAAGAATCGCCTGGGTATTCAGCGAACCCTTGTAATAGCCGGTTTCTGCTATTTCGTTAAGCTGATAATCTTCAACCACTACTAACAGAACCATATTAGCGTCTAATGCCTCACCCACCTGTATCGGCGACAGCAGCAAAAAGTCGCTTTTATCAGAGCGAAATTCAGACAATTCATTATAGCCAACCAGATACTCCGGCAGAATCCCGATTTTTTTTATAAGGGTTTTGTTTATTGCCTCTGTCAGATAGAATCGCATGTTCACCCCAGCGTTGAGATAGGCCGGCTGGTTAACAAGTACCAGTATTTTTTGCCCTGTATGTTCAGCAAGATTATATTCAGCGGGTATTTTCTCCTCGCTACGTCTGGCGGTACCCATGATACTTACAATTTGGCAGCCGCCGAGAAAAAAAACCACAACCAGTATGGGAAAAATACTTAGTTTACTCATTTTCTTCAATAATCAATTCTAAACGTTCGAGCCAATGTTACCATCCAGCCGGCAGCGATAATAATTATCAGCGCCCAGATTATGTGTTTTACTTTAACTTCGGCAAAGAAGCGTTCAAGGAAGCCGAAATATACTCCAAAAACAGCTATAGGGAAAGCCAAAAATCCCGCGACGGCCAGCACGCAGCACAATAATGCACCGGCTGGTTGAATATAAAACGCTTCAAATATTTTACCGCCGGCAAAGGCAAGTGACGAGGTGGTTACTCCACAGGTCGGGCACGGCAGGTTAAATTGTTGTTTGAAGCCGCAGGGGTGAAACCACAGACTGAGATTGATTTTGCCTGCTGCCGCCAGTGCAAGTATGCCGAATATTACAGCCGCCGCCAGAAAAACAAGCCCAGCCAGGAGCCGCTGGCGGACTGATGCCTTACGGAAAATTTTCGGTTTATTTAACTGTTGGCCTGTTTGCATAATTACATTAAAATAGGGTAATGTAATAGTCCTGTCAAGCTCAGAGACAAAGGAAAGAGATGGTATTAGAGCAGAGAGATTTGAGTCGGCTGTTGGAGACAGCCATTGTGGCGGCCCGGCTGGCTGGGCAGCGGGCGATGGAAGAGTTGGCCTTTACCAAGGTTTCGATAAAGAACGGCAATGAGCTGGTAACCCAGGCTGATGCCCGATGCCAGCAGATAATTATCGATAGAATCAAAGAGACTTATCCTGACCATGGCTTTATTGCCGAGGAAGGCCGGCAGGGCCGGATGTTCAAACAGCCGCCGCGGGGAGATGAGCGTCTCTGGTGGGTTATCGACCCGATAGATGGAACGAACAATTTTGCGCACCAGATGCTTTTATTTGTTGTCAGCATTGCCGTCTGTTATGAGGGCGAACCGATTGTCGGCGTAATTTTTGAGCCGGCCACGGACTCGATGTTCACCGCTGTCAAAGGCGGCGAGGCGCAATTAAACGGCAGGCGGATAGTCGCCGGCGAAGAAAAAATAGATAAGTTTTCAGGTATTGGCCTGGACAGCCATTTTGATAATGGCGTGCCGGCCTGGACCTGCGAGGTTATGCAGCGGACGAGATTTCGCAATTTAGGCTCAACAGCTCTGCAGTTTGCTTATGTGGCGAAGGGAAGTCTGATTGCCACTATCGCCTTTGACCCGAAGTTGTGGGATATAGCAGCAGGGGTACTGATTGCCGCTTCTGCAGGGGCTGCTGTCAGTGATTGGCAGGGCGGAAAAATTTTCCCTGTCGATTTGGACAGCTACGAAGGCGGGAAGCTACAGATAATGACAGCCAACAAGAAAATCCACGCAGAACTATTAGAGCTTATGAAGTCTTCTTCTTAAAAATACCGCACCGAAGCCGAGAAGGCAGACTGTCATCGGCTCTGGAACGGGGTTGGTGTACGGTTCGCTGTAGGTAGCCCCACCAGGTTTATCCTCCCAGGAACCGGAACTGCCATCACCGGGCACACCACGTTTGCCCCACTTCGCTTTCTGTTCCAAATCGCCCCAGTCCTGAAAACCATCCCACAAGACGGTGTCCTGGTAGATAGGGTAATTAGGGTCAAAGCCGGGGGCGCTATCGTCCCACTGGTAATAGAGCTTAAAGCTGAATAATTCAATGTCACTGACTGTTGTGTTAGTAACGCGATCACCGTAGATATAGGCAATATTACTGTCCGATGATATCGCCGTTTGCCACTGGCTGTCTCTGTCCAAACCTAATAGTGTGTATCCGGTAAAAGAGCTTGTCCATTCGGGCAACGAGGGAGCGAACTGGATATCGACACTGTTGCCATCGACATCGCCGAGGGCGTAATACGCCAGGCATGTAAAGGATTGGTCGGCTTTGAGCGTGAATCCCCATTCCTGATACCCTGTTATCAACGTAGCACGGACGACTGTGGCCGACCCAAGGCAAATCAATATCCCTAATGTTAGAATCACTAATGGTCTTTTCATCATTCCATCTCCTGCAGAGCATATACTGATTACACACCCTGTACGACGTTCATCCTCGCCGGAATATTCACTAACTTATGTCAAAATCCGTGCCTGTCCTGAATACACACAATTACAGCCATACTGTTGCCAAAAACACTGCACGGCCTTTATGCTGATCTCTCTTTCCCCAATAATGAACCTGCAGTGTAACATCCTATTGCTGCAATGTCAAGGGAAAAACCGCATAATTATAGGAACTTTCAAGATAATTTACGATTTTTCGATTAGTTTTACACAGTAGCCGCCAATTTTCATAAATTTTCACCTTGGGTCCGGTACCGGGTGCAGCGCACGGACTTTCACATCTCCGATTATCCCGCCAAGCCCGTTGGGATACACATCGCTTCTGTCGAGTATTGCGATAACTCTTTTTTGCGGCCCGTCGGTTCCGATGCGAACGAGTATATAAGCGGTAAAGACATCACTTCGCACGGTTACAAGGTCGCTGATTCGTGAGAAGATTAAATCGCGCTCTTCGAAATCGTCGGGGGCACCATCGCGTCTGGTTCGTCTGCCAACCGTTAGGTCAGGAAAACCCTGCTGGTCTCCATTTCCCCGCCAATAATAGTCAATGCTGCCTAAAGAATTCGTATCGACAACACGATTTAGCTCCCCGATACTCTCAAACCCCCCTGCCGTATTATCCCTGTATGCGACTATCGCCTGTGCGAGTTCGTAGTTGATGGGTTGATTTTTTTTCTGTGAGACCCAGGGCAACTGCGCTATCACATACCATGGAGCGGTATTGATATTTATTCTGCCGGGAACTTTCCACTCGGGTCCGTTAACATCAGAAATATCTTTGAAACCATCGCCATCATTATCAATACCGTCTCTGCTTGGGTCGAAAACGGTCAGATATTTAAATAGCTGCTGGTAATTAAAGTTTTCTAAATCAATCCTCACTTGAGCCTCGTTAGTATTTTCGTTCCAGGGCCAGTTATAGACGTTTTGACGGAAAACCTGCCCTATTTCTCCGACGTTATTAAATCTTCCGAAACGCACCTGAATTGGCTTCGTATCGGCATAATAGTTGTTCTTATGGCCGAGAGTTTGGCTCCGGGCGTTATCATCCCACACGCGTTTTATCCATTTATTTGCCGTAATGTCCCTCTGGAAGCTGCGAATGACACCGTTAGGGTCTGCACTCCCCGAAACCAGCCAAGCCGGCACTGTTACCGAATCGACTGCAATATACTCAGTGGCGGTAAGATAACGCCGCAGCTCTATAGTACTGCCAACATCAAAAATAATATCGCCCGGCACATAGGTAGGCACAGATACATTGGGTTCAGTTACCCACGTCGTAAAGCTCCAGACATCGCCGGTGGCAATCACGTTACCATTAGCGTCAACGTCATCGATTCGCCAGTAGTAGGTGGTGTTGAAATCCAGAGCACCGGGGGGAGGAGGACCATAAGGGTCATAAGATGTTTCCGTTTGCCTGCCCATATATACGCCGTTTGGGTCAACCGTAGTATTTGCATCTCTTACATCATTGTAATCGATTCCGAAGTACACATCGTACGAGTCTGCATTTGTCATCCAGCTTGGATCCCAGCGAAGAACCACATTCGGGTCAACCCCTATTGCTCCATCGGCAGGGCTATCATTAAAATCCACATATTCAGCCAGCCCTGCACACGGGTCTTCAAATACTATTACACGATACCGTCTTTTGTCACTGGCAAAATTATTGACATCTATTATTCTCGGCGGATTTGGTGGAGTGTTAATAATAAGCTGCCAGGTATCAGAATTACTGGCCGGATAGCGATTGCGAAGCTCGATAGCGTAAGAGCGGTAGTAAGAGGGCGGAAGAGGCTCATCACCTCCTCCCGAACCCGAAGTGACTTTTACGGAGTTACAGACCAGCTCTGATATAAAAATGCACGGCCGTTCAAAGCCGTAATAGTTGGGGTCGGAGGGACTGGGTCTAAAAATTGTTACACTGGCATCATCATCGCTAAAGTCCTTCAGATTAACAGCCATTTGAGCAGCCACTTGATCACGATCGACCGGTGGGGAGTTAGCATCATAAAGTCCCGCCCATATAGCGTTATACAACTCACCCAAGTCGTTCTGGTCATAAATTCTATTAACGTTAACCATTTTTCCATAATTCAGAATCGGCCCTGCAGGATTTATAATCCTGTCCATAGTGTAGGTGGTACCTATATGTCTGTAGGAATATATATCGTTTGGCCCCGGCACATTGCGCTGTGCCCTGTAGAACCAATCGGCAAGCCCCGATGTAACTGGCATTTGTAAATTAGGGCTCTGGAACACATTGTCCCAGACTTCTTCAATACGAATATCAATATCAGGGTGATTCAACAAGAATCTATTTCTAAGCACCAACTCATCCGCAATATCAAAAGGCGTATACGCTCCATTTGGCCTGTCATAACGCCAAACGACATTTTGCTTATATAAATAAATATTGTTTGGATCAGACTCAAGTCCGGCACGAAACCCCTGCAGCCTAACTTCTGGATTGGGATTTGAACCTCGCTTCGACAATGCCAGCAGATTTATCTGCGTTTGGCTTGAGCCGTCAATTTGGCTTGATTCCATTACGTTGGGGTCGAATTTGTAAGCTGTGTTGACGTTGAGCATTCCGGCGTTGTCGATGACCCTGATAGCTGCGAAAATCGGTTTGCCCTTACTGCTGGTCATATTCGGCAGCTCTATCCACCTGCTGTCCGCAACACCGTCACCATCGGCGTCGGCAGGCCCGCCATAGCTCACAGGATAAGTTGGAGTTGGCTTCTTTTCTGCTCCTCCGACAGGCTCTGATGGCGAGATAATCCGTGCCCTTAGGTTATAAGCTCTTACAAATTCACCAGAGTCATCCAGCCAGTAGTTAATGCCATCATTGTCTTCACCCAACCACTCTAATAAACCTAAACCAGTTACTGGGTCCTCGTAAACATCACTAATCCGCCGCCAGAGATAGTTGCCGCCTCCGGCGTCATAAGGCTCAAGATTGGCCAGCCAGCGATTATACCGGTCAGGATAGTCATAGTATTCCTGGTTTGGATCGTTTGGGTCTGTGCCGGGCGTATCTAAAATCAATTCCTGCGATATCTTTGCGATGACTGTATCGACCGCTAAATTGAGTTCCTTGTTTTCAGAGATGGCTGACGTTGATATTTTGTCCACACGGGCGACCATAAGAAACATCGTGCCGATAATGGCTAACAGGCTGGTCAGAACCACCGCTAAAATAAGAGCCGAGCCGGCGTTCATTCGTGACTCGTCGCTCCGCCGTGAGGCGTGCTGTGCAGTGACTCGTCGCTCGTTTTTTGTTTTTTGTATTTTGTATTTTGTATTTCGCATTTCGTACTCTACTAACTACGAACTATGAACAATGAACTAATCGCCTAAATAAACAATATGCGTAAACGTCCGCCCTTTCTCTAAAATCCCCTTCGAGTCATAAAGCGTAAAAGTAAATTTAAGTGCCTTCGGCCAGTACTTCTTTGGGATGGCAGGCGTCCAGGATGCCCTATAAGTCGGCGGAGCTTTACCTCGAACTTCTATAATGTTACCATAATTAGAGTTCCCGCTCACAAGGCCAAACCAGTTCAGCGAATTGTCTAAAAGATATTTTGTTCCATCCGTCCACTCGATTTTAATTTCTCCGACATTCTGACACATCAGACTCCTGACGCTGTTCGGGTCATTTTGAATATCTATTGGGATACCAGAACTAAGTAAATTGTTAGCATTAGTCCTTGTCTCTTTCAAATCCGCTTTTCGCTTGGCATAACTTATATCATTATAATCAACAACTGCCGGCGGGGGCGGTAACAGTATCCCCGGAGTTATCAACTCAACGTCTCTTGCCAGATTCCATTGACTTATTGGAATAGGATTTGGATTAAATGGGTCTAAAGAAATGCTGTCGTGCCCGAAATAAACTCGTGCTATATTGCTTCTTATACCTGGGTCGAACCAGGATTGGAAATCACCTGTCGTGAAGTAATAAATCCTGGCTGCTTCAAAATACTCTTGACTTGGTGAATCTTTAAACTCGTATTTGGAAACAAACTCTGAATACAGCATCAGGTATCCATCTTTCTGCAGGCCTTTGAAGTCTCTGTTGAGCTGGTCGGTGATGGCTCGCAGTTTCTGCATAATCTCAGCGTTTGCGCTCGATGTGCGATAGGCTTCTATGCTGACTTTGAAAATCACGCTGGAGAAAGATATCACCATAGCGAAAAGCGCAACAGCGACTACAAGCTCGATTAGAGTAAAGGCCTTATTAGTTCGTAGTTTATAGTTCATAGTTCATCGATTCAAAGACCGTTTCAAGCCACTTAACATCTTTGACAGGTCTGTTAAGTCATTTTTAAGGTTAATAAATGCTTTCTGGTCTACATAACATTGTTTGAGTGATATCTGCAACACTGTAACGCACTCAAAAACTGAACCCCTTGCCATATCTATGAAACGACTGAAATCTTTTTTGCTTCGAGCCGATCCTTCCGAAATATTCAACGCTATGGAAACTGCGGCTCTCCTCAATTGGCTTGTTAAGCCGAACAATTCATCTTTTGGGAAAGTCTTTGTTAGTAAATAAATGCTATTAGCCAAATCAATCGCCTTATTATAAACATCGAGGTCTTCAAAATTAAATCCCATTGAGTCGTCTTTCTATGAACAACGAACAACGAACAATGAACAATTCGTTAAAATCTCATTACTTTCTGATATACGGCTATACAGGGGTATTTGCCGCCGTTGATTGGCGGCGGAACCACCCATACCCAGCCACCGGCCAATGCACCTTCCCAGGGCCTGTCAAGCACAATCGTGTCAGGATAATCGGCGTCCCGCTCTAATACCCTATAAATCTGACCTGTTGCATTATCCACTATCGTATAGCCGTCATTGATAAACGTTTTCTCGTCGATACTATCACCAGGGGCAGGGACAGCGTCTATTATCTGAAGCTGATTGGCACTGGCTGGTATGACATTGACTGGAACTGGCCGAGGAAACGAACGGCTTTCCAGATTGGGCCACCCGCTTAAGCCCTGGCGGCCCCAGTATTCTGCGCCGGCCCCGATTTTCCTGCTGATAAAAACTGTTACCTGCACAAGGCTGCTATTTTGATAAACCCGCCTGCACAGAGCCGACCAGTAGTATTGCTTCTGGGCAGGGTTCGTATTTGTCGATGGATATGCAAACTCATCCGGATTAATTAGCGACACATCATTGAAATCAACACTGTCAGTTATTGGAACCGTTGACAGCAATGCCAGGTTAACGCCATACAGCCGTATTTTTGCAAAGGCCTCATCTGCAATTACCGCTGCTTCGGTTCGCTCGGCGGCGGTTGTCGTAAAGTAGATACTCACAGGGAATACGCCAGCTATAAAAATCATCCCGACGGCGAGTATGCCGACAGACATCAGCACTTCGGTAAGCGAAAAACCGGTATTTTTTAGTTTACAGTTCATCTATTTACCATCGTTCCTGTATATGGATTTATATAGATAACTTCCAGGGCACTTAGATAATCCGTCCATCTTCCGTCTGCATTTATCTTATCAAACTGGACCTTATCATAGATAACAAACCTGTTTCGGCTTGGCTCTTTATCGGCATCTTGAACAAAGATTGCAATTTCATTTACGACATTGGTTACTGTATTAAAGATATCATCTTTGCTGGTATCATTTGTTTGGCCGTCTTTATTTATCGTTCGTACATCGTGTATCACCAGTTTGCCGGATGGTGAAAATATAATTGAAAAAGTAGTTGTATCGGTAAGCTCCCAGTTCTCATTGATTAGGTTGTCGGCATTAATCACTTGATTAGTCGAGCCCAGATTCAAATCCATCACGCCGATTGTTTCAGGCAGTTTTATTGGCTGAAGGCCTTCGACCGCTCGAAAGCCATTGGCTCGTATTTGTGCGTCATTCACGATGAAAATCATATATTGATGTCCGTTTAAATCTTCCTGGAATCTGACGCCGGCGTATCTTTGTTCTTTGGCGGCTATGGCACGTGCGGAGGCTAAGCTGGCGCTTATCATAGCCCTTGTGCCGCCTGATGTAGCCATCGAGTCAAAGAACGTACGGATAGCCGGCAGTCCCATACTGGTAAGCAGTGCCACAACCGCGACAACAACTGTCGTCTCCATCAACGTAAGACCGGATTGTCTGGATTTTGCCTTCATTTTATTTTTACCGCCGAGAACGCAAAGACCGCTGAGTTTATTTTTAATATTCTCTCTTTTTCCTTTTGATTTTTTAGCCTCTGCGTTCTTTGCGAACTCTGCGTTTAATTTTAATTTCTGCTCGTTATATCGTCAGCAGTGCCGAACCTTCTGTCCGGCCCAGCCGAGGTAATTACAGGAAAAGTCCTTCTGCTATCGGGGCTGAGAGTAATTTCGTTGTAATAGTCATACCGCAGCGTTATGCCCCACGGGTCGATTATTCTCAAAAGCGGATAAACTTTACTACCAACAGTAATACTCATTTCTCTGCCATCGGAACCTATATTGGTTACCAGCGAGCTGTCGATTTTATCCAGTGTCTTTCGGCTTGCAGGCACTCTGTTCAGAAAGAAATACAGCACCTCACTTCCCGAATACTTCGGATTGTGGCTGCCGGCAGGGTTAATTGAGACTGTCGCACCCAATGCGCTTCCCAATGTTGTCTCAAGGTCAGGCTGTGTGAAGCCGTTACAGTCCAGCGGAAAATCGAAGTTAGTGTAATCTGAAGATTCGTTATAGTTATACCCGTAATCGCCGAATTGATCGAGGGCGGCCGTAAGGATTGCGATGGTGCTTTCGGTAAGCCGTTCGCTGCTCTGATTATCAATGCGGGTGGCTACACGGATTACCATTGAGACCAGCAGTGCAATTACAGCTACAACAACAACCATCTCGATAAGTGTTACGCCGGCTTTGTATTTGCAGCCTTTCATAGCTTCGGCCTTTTTTTTACCGCTGAGAATACGGAGTTGTTTTAATTCTAATTTTTCTCTGCGTTCTTTGCGTACTCTGCGTTTAATCTTCGCTTAATTTCCAAAGTTAGTAATATCGTCGTTCGTTCCGTATAGCCCGTCAATTCCCGCTGAAATCAATATGTACGAATCAGCCCTGTAAGGCCATTTTCTGGCTGTTACTCTCTGGTCTGTTATAAAGTCGTAGAAGTTCTGATACATACTAAAGGGGTTTGCGAATGGATGCGCCTTTCCATCTGTCATTCTTCCCAGGCTGACCAGGTCTATATTACCCCCAATATCGTAAATTCGATTTTGCGGCACCCCGCTATCTATTGTTTTCTTGGAAGTATCTGCCCTGTAATAAAGAATTGGCGTACCTGCCTTGATAGTTTTTCCTCCAACAGTTATTTTCTTTGCCCCGAATGAATCGCAGAGCACAAATCTATCTGTTAGCAGTACGGTGTCATCAAACAATCCATCACGCATACCTGGTGCGCTAATACCCAGCCTGAACGCATTGGCTGTTGCAAGCTCCAGATAAGGCCCTATCCTTTCCTCTAAATAATCGGGGTTATATGCACCCCCATTACTAAAAAGGCCGTCAGCTCTAAAATTATTCACCCCCGGCTGAAATCCCAATAAGTCCCAGCCTAAAAGTGCTTCAGCAAGTTTTTGTGCACCGCAGTAGCGGGCGTTTGTTATATCTACCGGCCCGGACGGCGGATAATCGCCGTAATCGCTCCGAAAGGCCATCAATGCCTGGTCGATGGCGGCAAGCTGGGCCTTTTGCTTCGTTTCTCTTGCGATATTGCGCACCATAGTCAGAGACGGAAGCAGTATCCCTGTCAACATAGCGATTATCGCCAGAACCGTTAATAACTCCACGAGCGTAAACCCGTATTTTTTCTGTTTCACATTCATTCCTTTACTCCGGGCTGTATAGTTAATTTGTCTGGAGCCATTCATCGGCCAATACGGCAATGTCGTTATAGTCGGCTGCTCCAGAACTCCAGTCTTCGGCAAGAATTGCATAGTCAATAAAATTGACGATGCCGTCATAATTAAGGTCCATAGCCATTAAGGTGCTATCCAGTTCATAGCTATTAGCCATCCAGCTATCGGCAAGAACAGCGAAGTCATTAAAATTGACAATGTTGTTGGCATCCTGAAACAAATCATACTTCTCGGCTGGACTTTCGACCAGCCACTGCCCAGCTAACATTTCCAAATCGAGCCAGTCAACATAACAATCAAGGTTAATATCACCCTGCAAAAACCCGAATCCTTCGCAGTAAGTATCGAACCGGACAAAATCCCACTGTGTTCGGTAATCGACATAAGATGTTTCACTCATATTTACTCTTAGCCCCAATGTTAATGTGTGCGGGCTCGCATCATATATTCCGTTAACATCGACAGTTTGGTCAAAGTAGTCGCCCCTTACATCTGAGCCAACGCTGTTTGACTCCCAAACCACCGCTCCGTCAATCAGTATAACCGCTGTGCGTTTCGCCGGATCCCACGGGTCGCCGTATGTAGTGTCCAGTTTTACGTCGAAGATGATTTGATTAACGTCTGCCAGATATACCCGCTGAGAAATGTTTGCCGTCTCATCGGCGGCAAATGTTCCGTACGCATACGTATAAAGATTCAAATAGTAGTCGCCGTGGGTGGCCCAGTCTGCATATACCGACCCGCCGAACCAGCCTGACGGCATATTGACATCATCCCAGCCGTGAGGTATTTCTGCCGTGATATCCGCTATCGCAGTGCCATCCTCTTCGAAACTGCCGTTCTCAACCACGCTAACGCCGGCCTTTATTTTATTTGCTGACAGCATCATAATCATCACCACCGCAAGAACTATTTTTTCCTTCATCATCTCCGTCCTTTAAGTAATCATTAACGCCCGGCTAATCCCCGAAATTGAAAATATCGTCACGTGTGCCGTACTCACCATCAAAGCCAGCGGAAAGCAGGATATACGAATCCGACCTGTAAGGCCTGTCAATTACCTCAATCTGGTCATTCCATATCCACCTGTAGAAGTTGAAAGGGGTCGCCCGGTCTGCCGGTTCTGCCGGGTCTCCGCCTAATGTTAGGCCGCCGTCTGATGCCATAGGATGCGACAGCCCCGAAGAACTCCACGGCAGACCCAGTAAAACTAACTCATCATTATCCTTGTAGTCATAAATATTGTCAGGGTCATCTATGGATATCCCATTATTTTCGTTGAGCTCAGGAATGTTGAGTGGATGTTTAGTCCCTGATGTATTTGCCCTGTAGTAAAGTACGGGCATACCAGTCTTTATTCCAGTTGCACGGTTTATGCGTTTATAGACATCACACAGGACAAATCTGTCCTCGACAAATTTACCGGCAGAACTGTACAAATCCCTTAACCTATAGGCGTTAGCATTTTCGAGTTTCAAGTATGGTCCTCTTCTGGCTTTTAAATTAGCAGAAGTAGGATTGTTAGGATATAAATCGATAGCAGAAGTACCACCTGTCATACCATCACTTCTGAAATATGAATCGGGGTGGAAGCCCAATAAATCCTGGCCCATCATAGCTTCGCAAAGCTTCATCGCACCACAGTAGCTGGCGCCCGTCTCGTCTTCCGCATCTGAGTCTGGATAGCCATCCCACTCGTTATTGAAAAGCTCCAGTGCGACGTTGATGGCGTGGAACTGGTTTTTTTGTTTTACCCTTTTGGCGTATCGCTTGACCATATTCAGAGCAGGCACAAGCAGGCTGATGAGGATTACAATAATGCTCATAACGGTCAGCAGCTCTATGATGGTAAACCCCGTTTTCCTGCTGGATTGTTTAGCAATCGGCTTCACTTTTTATTCTCCTTATTATCATAATTACTCAATTACACGCCCGTTTCTGCCTTCGCAGCAATAACATTGTCGCCCTGCACAAGCAGGGATAGTTTTTATCCGGCGGTGCTTAAGCCCGTGATAACTTGTATCATCGGCAAAAATACCGCCATAACGATGGTCATAACGACACCACCGAGCACCAGTATCATAATCGGCTCAAGCAGCGACATTAACGAGGCGACCAGCACATCGACCTGCTCATCGTAGTTATCGGCTACTTTCGAAAGCATTTTGTCCAAATCGCCTGTCTCCTCACCTACGGCAACCATATTGGTAACGATTAAGTCAACTGTTTTGGACTGTTTTAACGGCCCGGCAAAACTCTCGCCCTGCCTGATGGAATTGTGAACATTGTTGAGCATATTGGAAAAAACTTCGTTTCCTGCTGTCTCGCTTGAAGTCTTAATGGCATCCAGGATAGGCACTCCGGCGCCAATCAATGTTCCCAGTGTTCTTGTCCACCGTGTAACAGCTATCTTTCCGCTAAGCGGGCCGATTATCGGCATTTTCAGCTTGATGGAATCCAGAACCAATCTGCCGGTGCGAAACTGCCTTATAATTCTGAGCAGAAAAATTATCGCAAACGGTACGCCCAGCAGAACGGCCCAGCCGTAGTCGTATGCAATCCAGTCGCTTATTCCGAGCACCGTAGTTGTTACCGGATTCAATTTGCCTTCTATCATTTCCTCAAGCACAGTCTTAAATTGTGGTATTACGAATTTCATCAACAACAAAAGAATAACGAAAGCAGCGCCCAAAACTACTATTGGATAAACCATTGCACTTTTAACTCGGGACTTTAGCTTCTGGGCTTTCTCCATAAATTCAGCTATACGTGACAGAATCAGGTCCAGCACACCGCCGGTCTCGCCGGCTGCCACCATATTGACAAACAGCCGGTCAAAAGCCTTGGGAAATCTGCCCAGTGCTTCCGAGAGTGTCGAGCCGCCTTCGATATCATCAGCTACGTAACCAACAACCTTCTTGAATGTTCCTGCCTTTTGCTGTTCCTCAAGAATCCTAAGCGAACGCAATATGGGCAGTCCAGCGTCCTGCAATGTGGAAAGTTGTCTTGCGAATTGGGTTGTCAGTTTGACTTTGACCTTGCTGCCGGCACCTCGCCTGGATTTTGGCTTTGCAGCCGCTCTTGCCGCCACTTTTTTCCCTCCACCGTGTACATTGACCTTGGTGGGGAAATAACCCATGTTTCGTATCTTGCTTATGGCTTCTTTTTGACTCAGGGCCTCTATTTCATCTTTTATTCCCACACCCTGTGAGTCCAGTGCTTCATATTTGAAAACAGGCATCCCGGATACCTCCTTCTTATGAGTTTGCGGTTATGGATTCATACCACAAACTACATACCTTCTGAAATTGTTTCTTTTGCTACCTCTTCTATGGTGGTAATCCCATTATAGATTGCAACCATGCCGTTATAGCGCAACATCCTCATACCGGCTTTTTGGCCGGCCGTCCGCAAAACATTTGTCGAAGCGCGGTTCATAATCAGGTCCCGCATTTCGTCATTGAATACCATAATCTCAAAAATAGCTATTCGCCCTTTATAACCGGTACTATTGCATTTGTCACAGCCTCGGCCGTAATAGAACTTCTTGCCTTTGACGTCCTCTGGCAGAAGTGCCAGTTCCATTAGCTGAGCTTCGCTTGGTTCAAATGGTGTTTTGCAATTTTCGCATATCTTTCTGACCAATCGTTGTGCAATAATACCTTCCAGCGTAGCGGTAAGTAGAAACGGCTCGACGCCCAGGTCTAAGAGCCGGGCTACCGAGCTTGGGGCATCGTTTGTGTGCAATGTGGTGAACACCAGGTGGCCTGTTAAGGATGCCTGTGCCGCAATTTCTGCTGTTTCGAGGTCACGAATTTCACCAACCATTACGATATCGGGGTCCTGACGCAAAATTGAGCGCAAGCACTTTGCAAATGTCAGTCCAATATCTGTTTTCATTTGAACCTGAATAATACCGTCGATGTCATATTCTACAGGATCTTCAGTAGTGATTAGTTTTGTTTCGATGCTGTTAAGTTCGTTCAAGGCCGAGTAAAGGGTGGTAGTTTTGCCACATCCGGTGGGGCCGGTAACAATCACAATACCGTTAGGTTTGTGAATGAGCTGGTGTACTAACTCAAGGTCGTTTTTGCCCAGCCCCAGTGTTTCCAAATTCAAGCTGACCTGACTTCTGTCCAGAACACGAAGTACGACGCTTTCTCCGAACATTGTGGGCAGAACGCTGACACGCAAATCGATTGGATTACCCTGAACGGTTAGTGATATTCGACCGTCTTGGGGCAATCGTCTCTCAGCGATATCCAGGTTTGCCATAACTTTTATACGCGAGCTAAGCGCCGCAGCGATATGCTTTGGCGGAGGAATCATTTCATAGAGTATGCCGTCAATGCGGTAGCGCATCTTATATTCATTTTCGAACGGCTCGAAATGGATATCTGAGGCCTTATCACGAATTGCCTGCAGCAGAACCAGATTCAGCAGTTTTTTGACAGGATTTGACTCGGATAGTTCCTTTAGTTCATCCAGGTCGATACTTTGATTTCTGCCCTCGAATTCTGCAAGAAAGCTGTCGCTTTGTATTTCGCCTATCAGTTCGTTGATGTTTTCATCTTTTGTCTCGTAATACTTGGTCAAAGCGCTTTCCAGCGCCGGCGGGTCAGTAATCTTGGCGGTAACTTTGAAGCCCATCAGCGTACTTAAATCGTCTGTTGCTCTGAAGTTATCAGGCTTGTCAAGGACGACTTTCAACTCATTTTGTTCTTTATCATATTCGAGTGGTACGATGCGATATGTCTTTGCCATTTGGGCCGGCACTTTCTCGACCACATCAGGCGGGATATCAATGTCGTTCAGGTTTACGTATTCCATCCCCCGCTGGGCTGCCAAGGCAATATGCAGTTGCTTTTCGTCAACCAGGCCAAGCTCAAGAAATATCTGGCCTATTTTTATAGTCCCGTGCCGCTGCTTCTGAATTTTCAGGCATTCGTGAACCTTCTCCCTGGTCAAAACACCCATTTTTATGAGTACCCTGCCAAGAGTCCTGCTCCTTAATTGCTCTATAGGAGGGAAAGTGCTTATCGCTTTCATTTTTCCGTACCACCAATTTAACTTATCAATCAGTTCACACAGTTCACAACCAGCCAGTTTACATTATACAACATTAAGACCTTTTTAACAAATAAATTACATATTGGACACTTAGTTATTAAGACTGCAAAAAATACCCATCTTAACCCTTTGGTTGCAGTTATAAATATTCACATCAGAGTGGCAGGTTCTTCAATCAGAGGCGCAAATAGTCCCGAAAAAGAGGGTAAAAGTGAGCAGTAATTTGCTGAAATGATGGAAAATGTATGCTTTTTGAGGCAAAAACTACAAAAATAACCGCTCTTTGAGCAAGTTTTTTCAGACACCGTATTCTCCACAGTGCCTATTCCGCCTTCGTAGGCTACGAAGGCGGAACTACTGCAATTAACACTGACCCAAAAAAGTAAAAGCGGATATAATTTAGCCACAGATTTCACTGATTGACGCAGATTTTCTTAGCCACAAAGACACAAAGGCACTAAGAAATTTAGCCACGAATTGCACCGCCGTAAGGCGTGCTGTGCAGAATCGACACGAATTAAAAAAAGAAAAAACCCAGAATACCCCCCCCCCAGCACAGGTCTGGGGGCTAAATATAACGACAAACCCCCCAGGCAGGCCTGGGGACTAAACAAACCGGTACAAACCGAGTAATACCGATATGATGAATGCCTTTTTTGAACAGTTTGCAGCGGAAACTTCCCCTGATATTCACGTTGTAATGGTATGGGATCAAGCAGGCTTGCATACATCGAAGAAGTTGAAAGTGCCGGAAAAT
>CAJVYN010000035.1 GCA_913009355.1 uncultured bacterium
TATAGGCCTCGTCAATTTCGGTAGTGTCTTTTTTAGAGAGTATATTAGTGCCTATTTTGATAACTATCTTTTTTATGTTCTCGAAGTTTCTCATTTCACGCTTCTCTGAAATACTCAATCGTCAATAATAAATTACTCAAACTGACCGATTTACGGCCCTAAATTGCTATAACTCATTATTTAATAATTATGTTCCGTAAAACAAAAAACAATCAAAAAGCCATCCCGACTTCGTCGGGATTCCGCAATTTTGATTTTTAATTTATGCCATAGGTATCTTTGATTTTTGATTTTTCAAACTGACCATCGGTCAGTTTGAGTTAATTGCTATTCGTTTTGTTTTGTCGAAATTTCGCATCTTTTAAATGATACCTTTACTGGTTCTGAAAGGCAAGTTTATGTTTCCCACCGTTTGTTTAGCCCTGCCATCAGTATGGCAGGGTTTATCTTTTTTGTGTGTCAACCGATACATAGGTAACAGTTTATACCGACGACATAGGTAACACTTTTTGGGGTTTATATTTACTTTACCGTCCTCTGGGCAGGGTTACATATTTATTTTCCCTGCACCGCATGGGGTTTATATTTAGCCCCGCAATTTATTGCGTGGGTTGTTTTACTTTAAAAAAACCCAAAACCTCTTGATTTTTGCATTGTAACTTTGCACTTTGCATTTCGAGCTTTGATTTTCCGTTGCATCATGGAGAATTCGCAAGTTTGAACTTTGCGCTAAGAAATTAGGTAAACGTCCCTAATTGTTCGTGGCCATCGTAGAGCAGATATTTTGTGGCATCCGCAGTATTGCCCGTTGCCTGTCCTATTACGTCAGAGCCAATAATATAACTGGTGTTAGTTGTATTATCGCCACCGTTCGGCTTTTCAACGAACACCTGCGCATAACCGGTATGGTTATATGCATCAATCAGGTAATCAGTGTAGACATCATCGCCCTGCGGGAAAGAAAAGGGGTCAGGAGCATTTTTCTCCTCACCAACTCCACGTATTCAAATCTACCAATTCATTTTACCCACCGAATCTTCGATGAGCAATAACCAATTAAACGCCTCTCTTTTAGTCAGCTTCATAAATGGGACATTCTAAAATGGCCCGGTGGCCGAAAGCAAATCTCTGTAGAAAAACTTGTTTTTAGAACAGAGCTTGCTTGAGAACACAAAGCCGGCTAAAAACCATCTCCGCCAATCCTGTAATCCCGTCCAAAAATCTTTGTGTCTTTTGTGCCTTTTTGTGAAGATATGAAGAGAGGGCATCCTCAAGTATAATGCGTTTGATTATTAACCCTTATACGAAAGGAGCCCTCATGAGTACTACATATTATATCGGAGCAGACGTGCATAGCAATAGTACAGAACTGGCAATCGAAAAAAGAGGAAAAATCGTGGCTCGATACAGTGTCCCGACCACCATACCAGCCATAATCAATGTCCTGGATTCTCTCCAGGGCAAAAAATATCTGGCAGTTGAAGAAGGACCAATGTCCGGCTGGCTTTACCGTAACCTCAACGGCAAGCTCGATCAATTCATATCTTCCGATCCTCGCCGCAATAAGCTAATCGCATCAGAGGGTGATAAGGACGACAAAATCGACTCCGCCAAGCTCGCTTCACTGCTGCGTGGCGGTTTTCTCAGGGAAGTTTATCATAGTGATGACGATGACCGTGCAGAACTAAAGCACTGGGTCAGCTTATATCACGATCGTGTCCGTGATGCTGTTCGAGGTATAAACAAGATTCGCGCTCGCTGCCGAATGCACGGAGTCACCATATCAAGAGCGGTTCTTCGTGACCCGGCCAGCCGTCTAAAGTGGCTGTTGAAAACAAAGCACAATGCTTTAGCTAATCAGCTAAAGATGTTATGGATTGGCTATGATGCTACAGTACAACAGGTCAAATTTGCAAAACGCCAACTGAGCACATTAAGCAAAAAATACAATATCATAAAGCAGTGGAGCCAATTGCCAGGTATAGGCCTTATACGGGCAACTACGATATTTGCTTTCCTTGATACTCCATGGCGGTTCAAAAAGAAAAATAAGTTATGGAAGTACTGTGGCGTTGGTCTTCAAAGAACTACCAGCGGAACAGACAAAAAAGGCAGACCAAGGCCGGCAAAATTGCAACTACCATGGGCGGTCAACCGAACATTGAAAAATGCCGTATTAGGCACTGCTCTTAGTGCTATAAATCAGAAGGACAATGTTTTCAAAGATTATTATGAAAGGATGCTAAAAGATGGAATAATTGCCAGCAATGCCCGCCACGCAGTAGCCCGAAAGCTACTGACTGTGATGTGGGGTATGTGGAAAACAAACAGCCCGTTCGATGAAAAAGTAGTCTGTAATGAATTGAGCAGACCAACAGCATCAGCTTTGTCGAGGTAATACTTATGGTATCGAGGTTTTTATCCGGCTGCGAGTTCCGTTTTAGCCACTGGACTCCCATATGGGAAGTCCCCATTTCGTGAATGAACCGCAGCCGTTTTTGCTATGCCTCCATAATCTGCATGGACTGCCAGGCTGGCAAGTCCCCTATAGGTGGTTGGCAGCGTCTGTATGATTGCCCATAAACTAGTTCAGGTTATTGATAACCACTAAGATTGCCTTAAGAAAAGCTGAACTGAAAAAATGCTGTTCAGTTAAGTAATTGTGATCGACTATTCCATCGCGACTGACTGCATGGTAAGTAAGGATGTCCTCAAAGCAAAAAAAATGAGGAAAAAGAAATTTTATAACTTGACTCTGAGCTCTTCATAGGTGGCAAATTAAAACAGCATACAATCTGCGAAGACGTTCTGAAAGTCCGGCTCGTGGGCGATTTCAATATATTCAATCCTGCGGGCTAACCGCCCTGCTCTATCCCGCCAGTGGCGGCTGAGAAGTATCATTTGTGCACCGCTGCTCGCAGCGTTGCCAACGAAACGAATGCGCTCCGCCGGCACAGCAGGCAATAGGCCTATTCGCAAGGCACTTTCTCTGCGAATATAATTGCCGAACGCACCGGCTAAAAGAACCCGCTTTATATCGCAATCTTCGAGCCGGATTCTTTTCTGCAGCAGCTTAATACCAGCCCGAATAGCAGCTTTTGCAAGCTGGGTTTCACGGATATCCTTCTGCGTCAGAACTACTTTATCAGCAAGGACAAAAGCCGGCTGGCCATCCTGTTCAATAATTCTTGACAAGATGTCCGGTGATAAGCTGTCGGTCAGTGTGCCGGGGTTGGCGAACCGTCCGCTTGAATCGATAACGCCCAAATCCAGTAATACAGCTACGGCGTCAATCAGGCCGCTGCCGCATATAGAGTGCGGCGGGCCGCCGCCTATCACATCCAGGTCTATATCATTGTCATTTACAAGGACAGCTTCTATCGCCCCTTCAACCGCCCTGCCGCCGCAGCTTATCCGCGCCCCTTCAAAAGCAGGACCGGCGGCACAGCTTGCAGCATAGAGCTTATCTTTAGTGCCAAGCACAATCTCGCCGTTTGTGCCGATATCGACTACCAGCGTCATTTCCTCGGCTGAATTTATGTCCACCGCAAGTGCAACAGCGGTAGTATCTGAGCCAACGAAGCCGGCTATATTCTCAACGGTGTGGATATTGCCGGCAGGATTTATTTGCACGGATAATTCATCCGGGGGCAGGTCTTTGGCATCGAGGGAAAAGGCCCTGTACGGCGACTGGCCGAGACCGGCTACGGGCAATTTCAGGAAGATGTGATTCATAGTTGTATTGCCGACAACACAGACTTCGTATATGTGCTTTGCCTCTATTGAGGTTTGGCTGCAAAGCTTTGCGGCCAGTTCATTTATACAGTCTATTATAACCCTTTGCAGCCTGGCTAATTTTTCGTCGGTTTGGGCGTAGCTGATTCTGCTTATACAATCATCGCCGTATCGAATTTGCGGATTGAGGGCCGCTTCGGTTGCCAGGCATTGTCCGTCCGTCATATTGATTAGTTTTGCGACAACGGTAGTTGTGCCGACATCGACTGCCAAGCCGAATACCTTCTCGGCTGTATATTTCTCGCGTACGGTGGGGTGGAGTTCTGCTTGTATCTCTATACCGTGGGCTAAGATTTTCTGCTCGAAGAACCTGGAGCCGGCAGGGATTGTTACTGTAAGATTACTTTGGATATGGTACTGACAGGCCAGGACTTGTTTTCCGTCCGGCTCAAGGTTTACGGTACACTTTCCACATAGCCCAGAGCCGCCGCAAACGGTATTTAAGATTATGCCAGCCTGACCTGCGGCTTCAAGAAGTGTCGCACCTGTATGAATCGAAACTTGCCTGCCGTCCGGCTCAAAGGTTATATTGAAGTGTTCCATTTATCGTATATCGTATTGCGCCGTGCGTATTGCGTACAATATACACAGTCTGACATACACAATACGAACAATCAGCTTATTTTGTGCCGTACTTTCCAGCGGGCACGCCTTTTTTTGCTGCCAACTTTTCGCCTGCGTCTTGGCTTTGCCATCTATTTCTCCAATAACCAGCCCAAAAAACCTTTTTCCGAAACACTTTTAACCCTTTGAAATATATGGTATTATAAAAAGAGTAAAAAGTAAAAGATAAAAATTAAAAAGTGAATGTTACCACAAAACTTGTCCACAGGCAAGCAGTAAGCGGGTATCCGCTTCAATTCAGATTGAGGTGCAAAAATGATTCAATGTAAAGATTGCGAATTTTGCCAGACCGGTCCCGATGGCCGAAGAGTTTTCAAATGCGACCCCTTTGTTAATATCAAGGAGCCGGAGTGCATAGCCAAATGGCAGCTAATCCGCCTTGATATGCTGGTAGCCAGCTATCAGGGGATGCTCAAGTGGCAAAGTAAATTGGCACCCCTCCAGGATAAAATATTCAAGTATATGCAGCGAGAAATCGAGGATATGAACGAGTCCGAACGCTGGAGGCTCAATGACGAAGAAAACGAAGAGGAGGAGGATGAGGAAGAAAAAAACATCTGAAAAACGGCAGTAACATAAAATAGCCGGGCAAAACAAAAAATCTATAAGATTTTTCTTCATTTATGCAATAAAACAATTCCGGATACCGTCTTTATCTATGTAAAAAACACTTGAATATGGCAGAAAACAATGACTTAACCCAGATGATAGCCGGCTGTAAGAAAGGCGTGCCGGAGTGCTTTTCGCAGTTAGTTGATATATACGCAAGCCGATTGTTTGGCTATTTTTACCGATTGACGGGCGATAACGAGGCAAGTGATGATCTGCTCAGCAAGCTGTTTGTCAGGTTAGTAGAGAAAATCAGCTCTTTCAAAGGCGACTCTTTCGAGGGCTGGTTATTCAAAGTAGCGTCTAATATTTTCTATGACTACTTAAGGGGTAAGCAGCGACAGAAAAAATTGCTCGATGCCCGAAAAAAGCAACTCGAGTCAAACAAACAAAAGGCCCAACAGTTCGACAGCGAGCAATTCGACAAATTGCAGATACAGCTCAAGAAGCTGGATGCAGATACAAGGGAATTGATAATGCTGCGTTTTTATTCACAAGTCAGCTTTAAGGAAATAGCAAAAATGCGGTCTGAGCCAATAGGAACAACATTGTCAAAGCTGCATCGGGGACTAAAAAAACTGCGAGAACTGATGAATTAAAGGATATGGATTAAAGGATTAAGAGTTATGAATGGGCGAAACAAGGAAAATTTAAGACAGCTATTTGAGAAATTCCTCAATTCTGAACAGGCCAGAGAAGCTATGGACAATGTTCAGAAAGCCAGGCAAATTTTTCGCGAATATCCTGCGCCTAAGCCGGATAAAGAGCTTATAGCCGATATAAAAGTGAAAATTGCCAGAGCCTTGCTGCGCAGGAAGGTAAATGCTTTCAGGCGGATAGCATATAAGACGGCGGCTGTTGCCGCAGCACTTATTCTCATAACAGCTATAAGCGTAAAATTATTCGAAAAGAGCAACGGTAAGCCTGGAAAAATCGCTGCTACCTCAACAATGCCTGAGATAATCTGGGAAAGCGACAATACTGCTGCTGAAGATGCGGATTTGGCGACCTTAACCGCTGAGGTCGAACAAGTTGAAAACGAAATACTGGCTTTGCAATTGGGTGAAAATAACGGTAATGGATATGGGGCAGTAACAGAATTAGAAATGGAACTGATAGAAATTAATAGTGATTTTTGGAAAGGATAAGAAAATGAAAACGAATTATGGAATAATTCTGGTTTTGACTGTGACCGCGGGAATGTTATTTATAGCTTTACCCTGTGGGGCTGTGGAGAAAAACAACGAAAATATCTGGCAAAACGATAAGCCCGCGTGGGAACGTAAAGGGTTTGAACTAACGAACGAAAGAGTTGAGCGTATAATGAGTCGGTTGGCAGAGATCAATCCGGAAAAGGCCGAAGAGTTGGCGCGGTTGCGGGAGAAAGACCCGAAGAAATTCAAAGTTGAACTCAGAAAAGCTGTGCGGGAACAAATTAAGAAGAGATTCGAAGGGCGTACGAAACGTGGGGCCAGCCGAGGACCTCGACGGGGGGAGCAGGAGATGCCATTTATCAGACCCGGTAGGCCCGGTGAGCGTGGCGGGTTTGGTGAACCCGGCGGTGGGCCAAAAAGAGAGATGTTCAGAGACCGTCTGCGCGAAAAACACGACGAATACCTCGAATGGCTGGAAGAAAATTATCCCGATGAAGCAGAAAAGCTCGCTGAACTAAGAGAGAAAAAGCCGGAACTTTATATGAGACAAATTGGGCTGAGCTTAAAGAAATATGGGAGAATTGCGAAAGCGTCAAAAGAAAATCCGGAATTAGCTGAAGCTCTCAAAAAAGATTTAAAACTTAAGAAGAAGCGGGATAAGCTGCTTAGAAAAATCAGAGCTGCCGGCAATGAGGATGAAAAGAAAGAGCTAATCGAAGATTTGGAAGTGGTAGTCAGCCGTAGATTCGACCTGATTGTAAAACAAAAGCAAGCAGAGTATGAGCATCTGCGCAAAAAGCTCGAAGAACTAAAAGAACAGGTCAGCCAAAGACGAGCCGAGGTTGAAAAGTGGAAAGATGTTAAAAACGAGAAGGTAAAAGAACGTACCGAAGAGTTGATAAGTCAAACTGAAAAATTCAACTGGCACTAAATTAATTAATTATTGACTATTGGAAAGGATAAAAAATGAAAACCTATGGAACAACTTTAGTTTTGATGATGGCATCAGCGCTGTTATTTACGGCCCTGCCATGTGGAGCTACGGAAAAGGATGACGGAAACTTCCGGCTTAACGATAAACCAAAACAGGACCACAGGCGGTTTGAACTAACGGATGAAAGAATCGAGCGTATAATGGGTCGGTTGGCAAAGAATGACCCGAACAAAGCCAAAGAACTGAAACAGCTGCGTCAGGATGACCCGAAGAAATTCAAGGCCGAGCTTAGAGAAACTATGAGAGAGAAATTCGGCAAAAGATTCGGGCAAGACAACATGCGGGAACGACCCGGTAGAATGTCCAGGGGACGTAATATGCGGGAGCAAACCGGCAAAAGGTTCGATGGACGTAAACGGTTTGAACTAACAGATGAAAGGATCGAGCGCATAATGGGTCGGCTGGCAGAGAATGACCCGAACAAAGCCAAAGAACTGGAGCAGCTGCGCCAGAAGGACCCGAAGAAATTCAAGGCCGAGCTTAAAGAAACTATGAGAGAGAAATTCGGCAAAAGGTTCAGGGAACATAAAGGTTATAAGCAAAAGAAAAAATAGAAGCCAGAAATCAGAAATCTCAACCGGCGAGATACATTCTCTACGCTACACATCGCTTTCGCTCTTCGCAGGACTACGGAGAATGGGTCGCAGCTTATATCAATCCCAGTTAATTAGAGCCGATTCTGTCCAGGGAAACAAACTCAAATTCAAGAGTTCTTCTTGTTGATTTGATATCCTCCACAGCCAAGCCTCGTCTACAGCAGCTTCCAATTGAAGATGTTAAACAAATAGTTACTTTAGCTATAAGCCATCCGTGTAAAACTGAAAGGCAAGTATAGGGGCAGAGGTGAGGAGTAGGCGGGAAAAGACTCAGCAATAATAGTTGTCCTTTTATTGAATGGTATGTGTACGGAGCAATCCAGCAATACCGATAAACCAATAAAACCTGCAAGCAAATCTACCGTTAAATATTGTTGCGGTTGGTGGGCGGCAAGATATAATGGCTGGCAATTCGGTGAAATAAGTACCAGTACGCCATAGCATTTGATTTTGTAAGTTGTCATTGCGAGGCCTTGTTTTTAGGCCGCGGCAATCTCAAATATCCGAACGGTTGAGATTGCTTCGCTGCGCTCGCAATGACAGACCGCCAAAAGCAATGGTATTTACAAAAACGATTATTACGGCGTACCAGGCAAAGTAATGAATACTATCGCCGAAAAAAAATTGAACGAGACATTTATGGCAGGAAGCTGTTCCCCGGCAAACAAGAGGCTGTTTAGTGCGGTTGTCTCTGTTAATAAGCAGATTGGTCGGCGATTTTTTCGGCTTGAACTGGAATTCTCCGCCGCTGATGCAGAGGTTCTCGCTAACTGTCAGCCGGGCCAATTCGCCCAGTTAGACCTTTCCGCCACCGCCCTGCCGCCGGCAGAAGCTATACCGGAAAATTTGGTCGATGTAGCCAGCCGAAAGATATTGCTGCGCAGGCCCTTTAGTTTTGCTGATGTTACCGTCAAAGGCGATAAAACCTTTGTTGATATTCTGTATTGTGTTGTTGGGCCAGCCAGCCTGCGAATGACGACTGTATCAGCAGGTGATTCGGTCAGCGTAATTGGGCCTTTGGGTAATGGTTTTTGCGTGCCGGAGGGTAAGAGCATAACTCTGCTGGTATCCGGAGGGATGGGAGCCGGGCCTCTGCTGTATCTGGCAAAAGTTCTTACAGCAGATTATCCTCAATTGGAAGTAATTGCCTTTGCCGGTGCGAAAACGGCAAGCCAATTGCCTTTTGAGGCACGATTGGATGAGATTTCGCAGCAATTGGGTTTTTCACTTGGGGAGTTTGCAAAGTATGGCGTAGAATCAATCGTGGCTACGGACGACGGCTCGGCTGGATTTGCCGGGCTTGTAACCAATTGCCTGACAGAATGGCTTGACCGACATACTTTAGCTGCTAAAGATATGATTATTTATAGCTGTGGGCCTGAGGCGATGCTGGCGAGAGTGGCTGAAATTGCTGAAGAGCGGAAACTGGATTGCCAGCTTAGTATGGAGCGGATGATGGCTTGCGGGATTGGGCTGTGCCAGAGTTGTGCGGTGGAATGCAAAGCAACTGACTCAAGCGAGACCACTTATAAGTTGTGCTGTAAGGATGGCCCTGTTTTTAACAGCAGAGAAGTAACTTTCAGTTTATGAAGGAAAACATTGATATTTCAGTTGATTTTGCAGGGATTCAGCTAAGTAATCCGGTATTTACCGCTTCGGGGACCTGCGGTTATGCCGATGAGCTGGCTGATTTTATGGATATAAATTGTCTCGGCGGATTTATTACCAAAAGCATCACACTCAAGCCGAGGAAAGGCAATGCTACGCCGAGGATTGTCGAGACCGATTCTGGAATGCTTAACGCTATCGGATTGGCCAACATCGGACTGGATGCTTTTATTGAAGAGAAATTGCCTGTTATCGAGCAGTTATCCGTACCTGTTTTTGTTAATGCAGCCGGTGAAAATATTGATGAGTATGTGGCTGTGGTACAACGTCTGGCGGCTGAAAAAGCGATAGCCGGCTTTGAGTTGAATATTAGCTGTCCCAATGTCGCTAAAGGCGGGCTAAGTTTTGGCACCGACCCGGCACAAGTAGCAGAGATTACTTCAACAGTTAAAAAAGCGGTTGGGGAAAAAGTTTTAATGGTCAAGCTCTCCCCCGCTGTTACGAATATCGGCGTAATTGCCCGAGCGGCGGTTGATGCCGGCGCCGATGCGCTTAGTTTGGTAAATACCTTTACCGCAATGGTTATCGATATTGAAACCGGCAGGCCTGTTTTGGCCAATAGGACGGGCGGATTGAGCGGCCCTGCGATAAAGCCCATAGCGGTACATCTGGTTAATAAGGTTTACAATGAGGTTGCGAAGGATTGCGGGATACCGATTTTGGGTTTAGGTGGAATCAGAACTGCCTCGGATGCTATCGAATTTATTATTGCGGGGGCCTCAGCGGTGGCTGTCGGCACAGCGAATTTTATTGAGCCGGGATGTGCAGTGAAGATTGTCGAAGGTATAGAAAAATATTGTGTTCGCAAGGAAATAACAAATATCAAAGAATTGGTTGGCTCACTTGAGGTAAAATAAAAAACAGTAAATGGAGACCCTGAAATTACTACGTGATTACTTTCCGACCGCGGTTTTTACCGGCAAGTGTCTGGTCTTTATAAGTGAGGACTGGCGCGTCGAGCTTACCGAGCATAAAGACAGTGACTTCAGTAAGACGGCAGCCCAGCCACCTGTTATACGGGTCAGAATCTTCAAGAAGGCATTAAACGGCGAATTTGTCCAGGGCCATTACGAAGACTTCCAACTCGCATCGTTAGGTGAGCTTGCCGAGCAGATTGAAAAGTATGTGCAGATGGCAATCGGCACTAATCTCAAGGAAAATTTTGAATAATCGAACATACAAAATCCGCCTTGTTGTATCCCTAAGCAGCTACGGTGCTAATGGCTAATCTGATGATTCGAGAAGTTGATGATGGTGTGGTTTTCGTGACAAAGATTGTGCCCGGCAGCAGCAGGACGGCTGTTTGCGGCCTGCTCGATGGGATGCTGAAAATTAAGGTTTCATCGGCACCGGAGAAGGGCAAAGCCAATCAGTGTTTGCTTGAGTTTCTGGCAAAGCAACTCGATGTGAAAAAGAGAGCTATCAGTATAGTTTCGGGCAGTACTAATCCTGTTAAGCAGGTACAGGTTTTCGGCATATCGGCACAAACGCTACTGAAGAAGCTGGGTTTGAACAAATATTAACGACTAAAAACAATGACTGACAAATCAACTTTACTCTCACAAAATTTATCCACAGACGAAACTTCACTTAAATATATGCTGAAGTTAGCGGCGCCGATGGTGGTAACGAACATATCTTTTACTGTTATGCAGTTTGTTGACAGACTTATGGTTTCTCGTTTGGGCACTGAGGCACTGGCGGCGATTCTGCCGGCCGGGATTATCAGTTTTGTGCCCGCCAGCTTTGCAATAGGTGTGATGATAAGCGTTAATACGTTTGTCAGTCAAAGTCTGGGCAGAGGCGAAAAAAAAGACTGCTCGAATTACTGCTGGCAGGCAATATATATGGGGTTGGCGTATTTTGCCGTTGTGGTGGCGGTTATGTGGCCGATGGCACCGCATATTTTCAAAACGCTGGGACATGAGCCGGCGGTTGTCAATATGGAGGTTATATATTTTCGAATTATGCTCTATGCTCAGTTCCTGGCGATGTTCATCTGGTCGAGCAGCCAATTTTTTATGGGTATTCATCGGCCGATTATCACAATGTATGCAGCGTTGTGTTCACAGGTAGTCAATGTAGCGGCTAATTACGTACTGATTTTTGGTATGTTCGGCTTTCCTCAGATGGGAATTGCCGGCGCCGGCTGGGGGACATTTATCGGGATGACCGTCGGGGCAGGGATAAGAATGGCTATGTTTGTCAGTAGCGACATAAACTCAAACTTCAAGAGCAGACGAACAATGAATATTGACCTGTCAAAGATGAAAGATTTACTGAAGGTGGGTTTTCCTGCAGGATTCGGATTTATGGTGAACATGGCGTTTTGGGGAATAATTTTGTTCGGACTGGTCGGCAGGTTCGGCAAAGAGGCGTTAGCTGCGACAAACGCTGTGTTTTCGTGTATGAACGTTTCATTTATGCCGGTGATAGGATTGGGCACTGCTTTAACCGCGGCGGTGGGAAGGTAAATCGGTAAAGGAAGAAAAGATGTGGTAATTAAACAAACCGCCCTTTGTTTAAAAATTGCACTGGTTTATATGGGCTTGGTCGGCCTTTGTTTTTTTGTGTTTAGGAATGATTTAATGGCGTTTTGGTCTTCTGATAGTAAGGTAATCAATATAGGAATTAATATCTTTATTTGCGCAGCCATATTTCAGGTTTTTGACGCCGTGCTGATTACTTACAGCAACGCTCTGCGTGGAGCCGGAGATACGGTATGGCTGGCGATTATTGAGTCTTTGGGGGCAGCGATTATATTGGGACTGGGCGGTTTTTGTATGTTGAAGTTTTTTCCCGGGCTTGGCGCACTGGGTCCATGGATTGCCGCTACAGTTAAGATTATTGTGGTGGCGTTGGCAAATCGCTGGAGATTTAAGAGTAACGGATGGATGCGCATAGATTTGTTTAAGCGCCGCCCTGTTGGCGTACCGGTCGAAATTGAGGCGGTGGTCGAGTAATATCTCATATCTCGATTGCATAGAAATTTGTATTTTTGATAGAAGAGACAGGATAACAGGATAAAGAGGATAAATTCAAAAAGAAATAATTCTGTCTGTCAATCCTGTAATCCTGTCTAAAAGTCCTGCCGAAGGCGATTAAGTTCAAAAATCAGCAAACTATTATTCGCTGCCTGCAACCACAATAGTCAGATGCTCCTGCTGCTCTCTGGCCGCATGGGCTGGTTTTTTAATCGTTTTTTCGCTCTCCACAGGACGCCTAACAGCGGAAGTCAGTACCGGTTTCGGTATGGTTATCAAATTCTCGCCTCTATCATCTATAACGGCAAATACCTCTTTGCCCGGCAAAAACTCGACCATATTATTCAAAACAGCAAAATCCTTTGCTATCTTGATACGTCTTTCGAGACTATCCTGATTGGCAATTTCAGCAATTTGCTCAGCACTGACTTGTGTAACCACTACCTTATCGCCAAACTGGTCAGTTTCAACAAATAGCGTTGCCGAATCGAATTTTTCCCATACATTCTCCAAATCGGCCAACAATAAACTTAAAGCCTGCCGACTGCAACTGAGAACATATATGCTTTTGCCCCCTTCAGCTTTAGAACTGCTGCAATCTAAAAGGCCATTATCCTCAATCGCCCTTCTGATAAATGCGTTAACTGCGGCCAAGACACTTGTCTTCAACTCAAGCCTGGCATTAAATCCCACCGGCTGACTCATTGATTCTTCAGCTATCACCGCTATGCTCGGCTGCGAGCTTCTGGCCTCGATTTCTCTGGCTGGCTGCTGCCAATCTTCAATAGCTATCGGCTTTTCTGTACCACTCTGGGGTGCAAGAATCGTGTAAACAACCGCCAACAAGCCAGCTGCCAGTCCAATCATAGCAGCGGCAGCCAAAACCTTGCGAACCAGCAAATGCCTCGCCCCTTTCCGCTCGTCAAAGTGTTTCTGCTGTTGCCCCAGCAGTGTTCTTCTTTCCAGCGAAGTTTGTATATCCCCCGCCATTTCAGCCGGAGCCTTGGCGCAGGGCAAAGAGCTAACCAACATTTTACACTTTTGCAATTCCCACAGCCGCTGTGCGATTCGCCCGTCATGTACCATCAGCCGTTGAACTTCTGTCAACTGCCTGGTCGTCAGTTCTCCATCAATGAAGCTATTTAGCAATTCGTCGATATTTGGATTCTCTTTCATTGCAAAATCGCCTCCAAAATTTCTCTTAGATTACTTCTGGCTCTGCTCAGTCTGCTTTTAACTGTGCCTAACTCAACATCGAATACCTCTGCAATTTGAGCATAATTCATACCTTCGATATCCCGCAGAACAACCGCTGCTCTCTGTGCATCGTCCAATTTCATCATCGCTTTTACAATTAGCTCACACAGTTCCTTGTTCTGAGCCATCGCTGCAGGGTCAGGCGAATTATCATCGTACAAAAGCTCCTTCAGCGTCTGTTTTGCCTGCCCGCTGTGTTCATCAGCCTCGGCATCCAGACTTTTGAGTCCAAGTTTAACGCTCCTTTTACAGTAATTTAGAGTCAGATTAACAGCTATTCTAAACATCCAGGTATAAAAACCGCTTCTGCTCTCAAATCTATCTATATTCTCTATTACTTTGACAAACGTTTCCTGCGTAAGTTCCGCAGCATCGTCAGTATTTGCACATATTTTCAATATGACGTTATATATGCGATTCTGATACCTAAGTATCAGCCTTTCGGTCGCAGCGGAATCACCACGCTGACACTGCTCAACCAGCACAGCTTCGTCAATGTTGATATTGTCCGCTTCTATCACGTCTCTTCTCCGATTAGACCAGTATTGTTTCTAAATGTTCCCATAAAAAATAAGCAAAAATGGAAGTAAACCGCAGGATATAATCGCAGATTAACTCTTTTTGGTCAATCTAATTTAACCAGGCGGGCAAATACAGATATGATACTATCCCCCTTACTCGAGGACAGACTCCACGACGAAGCAATCTCAAAACAACAGGGGCCTATACCGAAATCAATCAGTATAGGCCCCGAATTAGTACAAACTCATTGACTAACTATTTAGCCCTTTATATCAACACCAATTATGGAACTGGGGTTATTCCCGTACCAAGCCAGTTATCCACCAGGATACCAAGGTCCTCGAAGTTAATCGCACAATCACCGTTGAGATCGCCACCTGGCCAATTTGAACCACCCCAAGCTGGATCCCATGCATAGCAATGGGCCAGCTTCAGCCTGATAGCGTCAACGTGGAATATGCCGCCATACCCTATCGAGTTTTCGGCACCAACAGTAAACCTCGTGATGTTTGTCAGATCCAGGTTGTTGTTTGCATCAACAAAGTCTTGCAGGTCAACTATCCAGCGCGTCCAGTTCGGGTTTAAAATTGCATTAACATCCGGAACCCCGTTGACGTCGGAGTATGTCAGCTTTGCAATCGTGCCGACATTATCTTCCAACTCCATAAATAACTCAGCGATTTCACTATTAAGTGTCTGATCACCGGCGAACCACAGCAACATTGCCCCGACATCGTCAGCTGTCCAATCTATGGTATCAGGCGCACGACTGGCTGTAGAAACAGTCGTGTCATAGTTTATCTCCATCGACTGATCGCCGCCATTAATTCCGCTCCTAAGCTGCAAATACCCTACTGCGCCTCCTCCAGCAGTCCACGTGCCTAACAGATTCGGATCGCCATAAGACGTATCTACATACGACTCAAAATTGTCTATATTAATAAAGTCGGAAACCGTGAATCTCCAGACAGAACCTGTCCACGGACTGTTGGCGTCGGAGACGTTGATCTCATCAACCCGCCAGTAGTAAGTCTCGTACAATGTAAGGGGACCTGGTGTATAGGTGTTAGGTCCCTGGTTGCCCATATACTCGCTTGAAGATGTGTTGGCGTCGGTTACAGCGGTTTCATCAATGCCAAAGTACACATCGTGCGAAACTGCATAATCTCCCGGCGTCCAGCTAAGAGTTACATTTCTGTCCACACCTGTGGCAAAGTCAACAGGAGACGGCTTCCAGGCAACTCCTTCAAGCCCATATCTCATAGCAAGTAATATCTCGCCTGCACTCAGATCACGGTCGTAAATGCGCACCTCGTCAATCATGCCAAGGAAGAGCTTCTTACCGGGATCGTCGGGGGTAGCTTCCGCGTACTGGCCTATATAGACATTACTGTTCGGATTAAAATCGTTGGTATCGATAACGTTAGTACCACTCCAATATTCCATGCTCGCTGCAACGCCGTCTATGTAAATCTGCATATTACCGACTTTTGCATTGACCATATCAGGCAGCACCACCGCTACGTGATGCCATGTATCGTCGGCTACAAACTTTGCGCCGGCTTTTGCCCAGCCGCCTTGTGTCGATACAAACACCCAACCGTAGTTAAGGTTTATATTCCACTTTTGGCTCGTGGTATAGGTTCCCCAGCCAAGAACGGCGCGGAACCAGTCACCATCCGGAAAACCTGCTACTGACGCCGGTGCCTTGAGCCAGAACATTGTAGTTCGCGGGTTGTTACCGAGAACACCGTTATAGTCGGCTATACGCACGTAATCGTCTGTGCCGTCGAAATCCAGCGCCCCGCCTGCCTTTCCGGCAACCCACTCGGTAGTGCCGGCCATATTGGTCAGGGTGCCGTCACGGAGGTAAACGCTTGAATCAACGGCAGTGAGGCCGGTGCCATCCCCAAACCTCCAGAAGCCGACAAGATTAGGGTCACTGTTAGGATCAGCAGCTACTGTCTCTGCGCTCAGACCCAGCAGCAAGATAAAAGAAATTAATAAAAACAGTTTTTTACACATAATACTCCTCCTTACTTAACGAAAATTAAACTATTATATTTTGCTTACGAGCCAAAAATAACTTTGTCGTCCTCAACATAATTACGGAGTTGTGGACATTCCCGTATCAAACCACCTGCTGGCTAATTCAGCAAAGTCCTTGAAGTTAATCTCACAATCGTCGTTAATATCGCCTTCGGCTACCGATGGGTCATTTTGAGACCAGCATATGGGCCGTCTGAGTCTGATATCGTCAAACCACACATTGCCTG
>CAJVYN010000036.1 GCA_913009355.1 uncultured bacterium
AAGACGGCATACGAGATAAAGGAATGTGACTGGAGTTCAGACGTGTGATCTTCCGATCTATGGAGTATTTGGTTTAGTTATTATGGTTTAGAACTTGTAAATGAAATAGCCCATAATACTTATGTCAGGGTGTCCTATGAACCAGCAATGTTCTATAAAGATGAGTGGTGTCATGTTGTGGTGACAGGAAATAGCACACACGGTCAGGTATATTTTGATGGAGAATTAATAAATACCGTAGAAGGAAACTTTAGTGGAGGTGTATGGGACGACTCAGTTCCTTTTGAAATAGCAAGGCCTTATACTGGTACAGCGGATCGGTATTTCAATGGCACAATTGACGAAGTAATGATTTTCAACAAAGCTTTATCCGCTGACCAAATCCAGCAGCTTTATGAGGATGTGCCAGGGCCTGGTAAAGGCAAGAAAGTAGTGAAGCACACGAAAGAAAAATACGATAGAGGTCGAGAAGCCGGTTCGAGAGCAGCTCTAAGAAGGTCTCCGGCGGGTACCCAACTTCGGTAACCGAAAAAACAGGCGTGGTTTCGTTTGACGCGAGGCCACGCCTTTACTGTTTGGCTTGGGTGGATTTCAGAAGAAAAAAGGCGTAGATCGCTTTGGGGGCGTTTCGCTCGGGTAAAAAACATCTGGTTGCATATCTTAAAGGGATGTGATATAAAAACAGGATACAGAATACAGGATACAGAATACAGAATACAGGATACAGAATATGGAATACAGATGGAAATTGCGGAATTAAAATCAGCTATAACAGAACTTACGGCCCGGATTGAAAAAGTCCGGGACTGGCTTTGACTTGGCCAACAAAAAAACTGCACTTCAAAAGCTCGAAAAAGAAATGGCTAAAGCCGATTTCTGGGATAATGTCGATACCGCTCAAGCTACAGTCTCTCAATTAAGCACACTTAAATCAATAATCGAGCCGGCGGAACAAATTCAGCAAAGTGCCGGCGACCTGGCGGAGCTTTTCGATTTGGCGGCGGCTGAATCGGATGAAGAAATGCTGAGGCAGATTGAGAAAGATCTGAATGAGCTTCTAAAAAAGTGCGAACAAATTGAACTGACCGGGCTGCTGTGCGGGCCTAACGATACGAAAAACTGCTTCTTCAGTATTCACGCAGGAGCCGGGGGGACGGAGAGCTGCGACTGGGCGAATATGCTGCTCAGAATGTACAGCAGATACTTTGAAAAAAACAAATATAAATTCAAGGAACTCGATATTACGCCGGGCGAAGAAGCAGGCGTGCGGTCGATTACGCTGCGGGTCAGCGGGCCTTTTGCTTTCGGTAAGCTCTCCTGCGAAACAGGGGTGCATCGGCTCGTCAGGATAAGTCCGTTCGATTCACAGAGCAGGCGACATACCAGCTTTGCAGCGGTGGACTGTATCCCTGAATTCGAGGACGATATCGATATTGAAATAAACGAAGGCGATATCAGAATAGATTTCTACCGTGCCAGCGGGGCCGGGGGACAGCATGTAAATAAAACAAGCTCAGCGGTGAGGATTACACACGAACCGAGCGGTATTGTCGTGCAATGCCAGAACGAAAGAAGCCAGCACAAGAACAAGGCACAGGCGATGAAAGTGCTCAAGGCAAGATTGTATATGCTCGAACAGCAAAAACGCGATGCCAAAATAGCAAAACTGTATGGCGATAAAGGCGCAATCGCATGGGGAAATCAGATACGAAGCTATGTTTTACAGCCCTACCAAATGGTTAAAGACCACCGAACCGACTTTCAAACCGGTAACGTAACAGCGGTACTGGACGGAGAACTTGACAGTTTCATCGAAAGCTATCTAAGATATAGAGCGAAAAACAAATAAAAAGAAAAAAAGATAAATCAGCCACAGATGAACTTGGGGCGGCATAGCCGCAACCAAAAAAGGATTTACCGCAGAGACCGCTGAGGGCGCAGAGAAGACAAAAAAAGGCAAAAGTAAAAAGTAAAAAATAGCCACAGAGGACACAGAGACCACAGAGAAAAAATTAAAAGGAAAAAAATTAACCACAGACGCCGTCCCTTCGGCAAGCTCAGGGCAGGCTCTGAGCGGAGCCGAAGGATTAAAAATAAATTAAAATCTGTGAAATCCGTGGCAAAAAGGAAAAGGGAAAATGAAAGAGATTATTAAGGTTGAAATGAAAACGCGAACAGTAGATTTTTGTAAATGCAAAACAGATATGCTCGCTGTGGGCGTTTTTTCCGATGCTAAAGGGCTGGATAAAACTAATAGAGAACTCGACAGCAAATTTGCGGGCAGCATTGAGCGGTTGATTAAATCAGGCGATTTCGAAGGTAAAGAGCAGAGCAGTGCAATTGTTTACGGCAACGATAAAACAGGAGCTAAGAGAGTTCTGCTGGTCGGCCTGGGTGAGAGAAAAAAGGCAACGCTCGATACTATCCGCAGGGCGGCGGCTAATGCGGCAAAAAAAGCGGTGGCTATGAAAATAGAAAATCTCGGTATGGCCCTGCACAAAGCGTTCGGGGGACGGTTTGATATAACTACAATGGGACAGGCCTGCGCTGAGGGAACATATTTGGGCAGCTATCGCTACGATGAGTTCGTTACTGAAAGCGAAAACGGACGATTGGATTCACTTAAAGTCGAATTGATTGATTCCGATGCGGCGAAAACAAAAAAGTTAAACAAAGGGCTTTCGAGCGGGGCCATCATCGGCAAAGCCCAGAGTTATGCCCGGACGCTGGCGAATCGGCCCGGCAATGTGATAAATCCAGCTGAATTAGCCGCTGCCGCAAAACAGTTAGCCGGCAGCTCCAGGACGCTGAGCTGTACGGTTTTCGATGAAAAGCAATTAGCGGCAAAAGGGATGAATGGGATACTGGCAGTCGGGGCAGGTTCACAAAATAAGCCGCGATTGATAGTGCTGAAATATACGCCGGCACGGACGGTATGCTCGAAAGTGCCGACCGTCGGACTGGTCGGTAAGGCGATAACCTTCGATTCCGGAGGAATAAGCATTAAACCATCGGCAAGGATGGACCAGATGAAACTGGATAAATCCGGCGGAGTTGCGGTATTAGGGACAATGAAAGCAGCGGCGGAATTGAAACTGGGCGTAAATGTTTACGGGATTATCCCGGCGGCGGAGAATCTGCCGAGCGGGACAAGCTATCGGCCAGGCGATATTATTACAACTTTCAGCGGAAAAACCGTCGAGGTGCAAAATACCGACGCCGAAGGAAGATTGATACTCTGCGACGGGATTGCATACGCGGAAAAGCAAAACTGCGATATTATTATCGATATAGCAACGCTGACGGGAGCGTGTATGGTTGCCCTGGGCAAATATATGGCAGGGCTTATGGGTAATGATGACAAATTGATAAAGACGCTGCAAAAATGTGCCGAGACAAGCGGAGAGAAAATCTGGTATATGCCAAGCGGCGATGAATATGCCGAAGAGATGAAGAGTAAAATAGCGGATTTGAAAAACATCGGCAGTAACTGGGGCGGAGCGTGTACGGCGGCGGCATTCTTAAGGCAATTTGTGGGCAATAAAAAATGGGCACATCTGGATATGGCGGGGATGGATATGCCTCATAACGGCAAGAACTCCGCCGGCACCGGCTCGACGGGCTTCGGTGTGCGATTGCTGACGACTTATCTTATGAACGTTGCCGGTAAGAAGTAAAAAACTCAAACTGACCGATGGCCAGTTTGAAAGATTAAAAATCAAAGATTAAAAATCAAAATTGCGGAATCCCGACAAAGTCGGGATGGCTTTTTGATTATTTTTTATTTTACGGAACATATTATTAAATAATGAGTTATAGCAATTTCGGGCCGTAAATCGGTCAGTTTGCGTAAGTTAGCTTTTGTGGGCGAGATTAATATGTCCTGGTTTTCGAAAAACTGTACATATCCGATTGGCGTGGATATGGGAGATGATACCCTAAAGTTGGTCCAGCTTGGAAACAGGGGAAAGGGTATAGGTTTGATTGCCGGCGGCAGTAAGAATCGGCCGGCAGATGTGGAGCCTGGCAGTGCCGGATGGCAAAGATGGGCCATCGAAACTATATGCGAGTTGACAACAAACGGCAAATTTCAGGGCAGGGAAGTAACAGCGGCAATATCTGCACGGGAGGTGTTTATTGACCACCTGAAAATGCCGAAAATAAGAGATGGTGAGCCGCATGATGCGCTTCTTTCAGAGATAAAACAAAAACTGCCGTTCGAACCTGACGATGCGATGATAAAGTACATCCCGACGGAGGAGGATAATGTCCTGGTGATAGCAACTGAGCGGGAAAAAATTAATAGGCATTTAGCAATATACGAAAGGGCCAATTTACAGATTAAGTCCATTGGCGTCTGGCCGGCAGCGCTGACAAACACCTATGTCAGGTTCTTCGGCAGACGAGAAGTCGATATTGAAACGGTTGTAATGCTCGCTTGTATGGAGGCAAAGTGTACGAGTGTTGTGATTTGCCGGCATAAGAGTCTGCTTCTTGCCCGCTCGATACCCATAGGAGCACTGCAGCTCGATGACAAGAAAATAGTAACGAGATTGATATTGGAATTGACTGCCTGCAGGCAGCGTTTTAGCTCGATGTACAGAAAGGCTAAGATAGGACGTCTGGTCTTCCTTTCGGGCCTGAGTGTAGATAAAGACATATACGCAACGATAGCAAAGCAGTTGGAAATGCCGGCACAGATAGGAGATTGTTTGGCGGCAGTGGAACTGGCGAATTTCTATGACTCAGGGGTAGATAGAAGGGGATGTCAGGTTAATTGGGCTACTGCTTTCGGGCTTAGCTTATCGTAGGGATGGGTTGAAAAATGCTTAATATAAATTTTGTTCCGGATGACTACATTCAAAGCAACGAATCGCGCAGAACAAATCTGATGTATCTTGTATTGTTTGCGGTGGTGATGGCGGCGTTGGGCGGAGCGTTTATGATTATCAAGGTACGCCAGCGTGCCTTCAGTGCTAAAGAAAAACTCGTAGATGCGGAAATGGCCCAGAAAAAAGGGGACATAAGACGAGCTGAACAACTTCAGATAAAGAGTAGTGCGATGTGGAAAACGGCTCTTACTACCGCAGAACTGCTTGAGCCGGTGCCGAGAAGCATTCTGTTGGCCTCGTTGACGAATAACCTGCCGCCGGGGGTATCGCTTTTGCAGCTGAACCTTGTTCAAAAAAAGCCGAAGAGAATACCTGTGTCGGCAACCAGTAAATATAAGGCGGCACAGGCTAAGAAGGCAATGGCGGCTCAAGCGAAAGTGTCACCTGAGAAACTGTTAGAGACCCGTATCGATATCGAAGGCATTGCTCCGAGCGATATTCAAGTTGCGGCCTATATCGAGCGGTTGGGTAGTTCAAGTTTGCTGGACAATGTGGCGCTGGTGGAATCAAAAGAACTCAAAACTAAAAACTCAAAATTCAAAAATATGGAAGCGTTCAGGCAATTCAAGCTGACGGCGATGCTGAAAAAAAACGCTCACCTTACCAAGGAGGATATAGAAAGAATATCGTATAGTAACAGCGTTAATACATCCGCTATCCGTAAATTTTGATAAAGGGCAGAATTATGACCAGCGGTTTAAGAAAAGTTGTGTTTTTCATTTTGCTGTTAGGCCTGACTTATCTTGCATATCAATATATGATTAAGCCGGCCAATATCGCTCTGGCTGGAAAGAAGGCTCGAGTTCAGGCGAAATTGGTCAAACTAACCGAGTTTGAAAAAGCCACTGCAGCGGCAGAGGATCTGAGCAAACAGCTCGAACAATTGCAAGAGGCCATCGATTTTTTTGAAAGCAAGCTGCCGCCTACAAGTGAAATTGATAAGGTTCTTCAGGACGTGACGGTAATTGCGCAAAAGCACGGGCTAAGGTCTAAAACAATCCGAACGCTGAAGAAAAAAAATAATAGCGGCTATATAGAACAGCCGTTAAAAATGGAATTAGTGGGTAATTTTAATTCGTTTTATTCGTTTCTCCTGGAGCTTGAGAAACTTCCACGCATAATGAAAATCCGTGAGCTTAGGTTAAAGAAGCAGGCCAAACACGAGGGCCAAATAGCAGCTAACTTTATAGTGAGCATATTTTTCCAGAACAAAATCAGCTAAAAAATAATGGAGTTTGACTATGTTGTCTTTCCTGCGAGACCAGGGACATGAAGATTCATCGGTGCAAAAACCGCATAAAGCAGTGGATGGTAATAGCGTAGAGCAGAGAGGAAAAGAAAAACTGAAAGCCGGCTCTTCGCAAGTCCGCTCCGGGACGCCTTACGGCGAAGTCCATAGGACTGCCACAGGTAAAGGCTCTATGCCAAATGCTGATGGACAGCAGGAATATCTTACCGTGGCAGCTCAGAGTAAAAATGTTCGCAGGACCACCTGTATGCTTGCTGTTTTGTTTGGTATGGGTTTGTTATGCCTTTGGTTTATGGTTAAAAAAAGCGCGCCCCAAACAGCGTCGGCAGCGCCGGTGAGCGCCGAAGAGGCGCAGATTGAGATGGCTATCACTCGACTTACCGGCGTCAGGTCGGAAATATTTAACCGGATGGAGAGGATAGTTAAGAAATTTTATGAGTTTTCGGATGTCCAGCAGATCGGGGTCGATGAGCTGGCGAAAAATCCGTTTAAGCGCGGGATATTTTCGGGTGATTTAAGGACAGGCTCTGATACCGAAAAGAAAGGTCTCGATAAAATCAGATTGATGAAGCAACAGCAGATAAAGAACCTTGAGCTTTTGAGCATTATGCAATCGGGCCAGAAGGATGGGGGATGGTGCTGTATGATTAACGATAAAATCCTTTATGAGGGAGATTCAATAAAAGGTTTTAAGGTTCGTCAAATCAGCGATAGTTTCGTTAAACTCGAATGGGCCCCCAAGGCTGGTGAGCAGCGTTCGGCAAGCCTAATAGAAGGTGCGGAAATAATATTGAAATTATCAAAATGAAATTATTTTTTTCGTATTGTGTATCCCGTGTTGCGGATTGTATCAGACGCATCGCACAGAACGCATCGCGTACGGTACGTAATTCGGACAGAGACGTTGAGGTCTCAACCCGCAGGGACGATGACCAATCCATCCGCGGGCTAAGCGAGCTTTATGTTCCGGAAGAGACCGGCGAATCGTCCAGCGCTAACGGGGTTGGCGCTGAACATAGTATCGTTAATGTCCTGCTGGATATGGGCAAGCTGACGGCTGAGCAGTGTGAACATCTGTGGCAGGAGCACAGTTGCCGGCAGCAGGCAGGGCACGGCGGTGATGTCGAAACAATACTGCTGAAAGCAGGGCTGGTTGGTGCTGATGATATTTTGAAGGCCCGCGCAAAGCTGTATGAGCTGGAGTTTCAGCACATAAGGCCGGAGAAGGTGGAAAAAGAAGCCTTTGAGAAGCTCGGTATTGATTTTATAAAAAGTAATTCTATTTGCCCGATTGCAATAGAAGAAGGGACTTTGGTTGTTGCAACTTCTGAGCCTGCAAATGTCTTTGTGATAGAGGATGTGAAAAGACGCACACAGATGAATATGCGGCTGGTAGTCTGCAGCGCCGAAGACATCGATGCGGTGTGCGATTCGTTCAGGAAGGAAGAAAGGATAGATTCCTGCCTTGACGATATTATCAATGATATGACAGATGTCGAGGTGGTTGCCGAGCAGGAGAAAGACTGGGAAGACCTCGAAAGAATGGCGGGCCAGTCGCCGATTATCAAATTCGTTAACTATCTGATTAGTAATGCAATACATGAGAAAGCCAGCGATATTCACATCGAACCCAAGGATAAGTTTACAAGAATAAGGTACCGTATAGACGGTGTGCTTTTCGAAATAATGCAGTCGCCGTCAAAGATGCATCCTGCGGTTGTTTCACGCATTAAAATTATGTCCAATCTTGATATTTCGGAAAGACGGCTGCCGCAGGATGGGAAAATTAAGGTTGCTGTGAGCGGTAGAGGAATTGATTTGCGGGTTTCGACACTGCCGACGAATTATGGAGAAAAGGTGGTTATCCGTGTGCTGGATAGTAAATCGATTATGATGGGTCTTGAGCAGTTGGGTATGGAAGAGATGGTGTGTACCGCTTTCCAGAGCCAAATAGCGATGCCTCATGGGATTTTACTTGTAACAGGGCCTACGGGTTCTGGTAAGAGCACTACGCTGTACTCGGCCTTGTGCCAGATGGACGGTGATAAATTGAATATTTCCACGGTCGAGGACCCTGTTGAATATGAACTTGGTTTTTGCAATCAGGTGCAGGCCAACGAGAAGATTGGCCTCGACTTTGCCTCGGCGCTCAGGAGTTTGCTGCGACAGGACCCGGATATCATAATGATAGGCGAGATTCGAGATAATGAAACAGCTCGAATAGCAGTACAGGCAGCCTTGACGGGACATCTGGTACTTTCGACACTGCACACAAATGATGCGGCCAGCAGTATTACAAGATTGGTCAATATCGGTGTTGACAGGTACATGATTGCAGCATCGTTGAACGCTGTGGTTGCTCAGCGATTGGTAAGAAAGATTTGTCCGAAGTGCAAGCAGATTTACCGTATCCCGGAAAATATGCGCAAGTATGTGGAAAACTCAGGGGTTGGGAGGGAACAGCTTTTTCACGGCGCCGGTTGTGACTATTGCAGAGGTTCAGGCTATGCGGGCAGGGTGGGTATTTACGAACTGCTGGTTATCGATGAGCGATTCCGAGATATGATTAACAAAGACTCTTCGGTTAGTAATATGCGGCGTACATTTCATGAAAGTAAGCAGCCGAGTTTGTTTGATGATGGAATTAAGAAAGTAAAGTGTGGCTTGACGACAATAGAAGAAGTGCTGCGGGTAACCGAGGTGTATGGCCAGACCGAACAGGAAGTTTTCGTTGAAAGTATCAAATAAGAAAGTATGCAAGTTCACAAAAACAAAAGATTGCAAGGTTGGCTATAACTTAATGCACCTGTGACTTAGAGGCTCTTAATGTACTTGTGCCTTTGTTTGAGGGAGATTGCGGTATGATAGATATAAAAACTATATTGGCAAAGGCCATAGAAAAGCAGGCAAGCGATGTACACATCAACGTTGGGTTGTCGCCGATAATCCGCAAGAATACGGAATTGATCGATATGGATTTTTCTGCCGTCGGCAACGAAGAGGCAAGAGAAATGGTTCTTGCTATGGTAGGGCCGGACAGATTCAAAAAATTTGAAGCAAACAGAGACCTTGATTTCTCGACAACTATCGACAGCGGCTATCGGTTCCGGGTCAATGCGCATTATCAACGGGAAACGATTGCAATTTCGTTTAGAGTAATTCCGAACCATATTCCTTCAATGGACGATTTACATCTGCCGGCGATAGTTAAAGAGCTGACGGATTTGCCGAGAGGATTGGTGTTGGTAACCGGCCATACCGGTTCCGGAAAAAGCACAACGCTGGCAGGGATGATAGGGAGGATAAACTCAAAGTGCAGAAAGCGTATAGTTACACTGGAAGACCCTGTTGAATATGTGTTGGAAAACAGGATGAGTATGATAGAGCAGCGTGAAATCGGTTCTGACTGTCCGAATTTTGCATCTGGTCTGAGGCACGTGTTGCGGCAGGATCCTGATATTATTATGGTTGGCGAAATGCGGGACCTGGAGACTACAAGTTCGACAATCACTGCTGCTGAAACCGGCCATCTTGTCTTTAGTACACTGCACACGATTAATTCTCCTCAGACTATTGAGCGTATTATAGATATTTACCCGGGAGCTCAGCAGAATCAGATTCGAACTATGCTGGCTAATACGCTGCAGGCGGTCGTCTCGCAGACACTATTCAGGCGGATAGATAAGGAGGGTATGGTGCCGTGTACAGAGATATTGTTGTGTACCTCCGCGGTGAGAAACTGTATTCGTGAGAACAGAATCTACGAGATACCCAATATTATTGAAACTTCCCGCAGGGTGGGTATGCAGAATATGAATCACAGCATTGCTGATATGTATTTCGATGGTTTCATAGACAGAGAAGAAGCAATTATGCGCTCAAGCAATCCCGGAAAGATGGACAAATTGCTTATGCCTACTGAGCAGTTTGAAGTTGTCCAGCCACCCGAAGAGGTAATAGCGGATGGTCGATAGCGGATACGTCAGCGCTCCGCAAGGAGTCCCAGGGACTGCCACAGATAAACACTATACGTTACACGTCAATGAAGTAGTAAGCGGAAGATAAAACTTATTATGGCAAATCTTTTTTATTTATTATATTTTTAGTATGGGTATGAATTCAGCTGTAGTTGCGGAAAATCGGCAACGAACTCAAGAACAGCGGCGGCAAGGTGAGCACGTTACCGCTGAGCATCCGTATGGAGGTCGGCAGAAAAGTATACTGCAGAAGATACGTGATTTCAAAGTTGAGTTTGGGCCGGGCAAGAAGGATATTCTGAACTTTACGAATCAGTTGGCGGTTATGGTTCGGGCGGGCATAAGCCTTCAGGAGTCGCTTGAGTTAATAGCAGGACAAAATGAAAACCAAAAATTCAAGGCGGTCATCACCGATTTGAAGAATCAAATCGAAGCCGGACAAAGTTTTTCACAGGCCCTTGCGGAGCATACGGAAGTTTTCAGCAATATTTATATAAATATGGTCGCTGCAGCAGAAATTTCCGGAAGCTTAAGTGAAATGCTGCAGAAATTAGCACAGTATCTTGATGCCGAAGCCGAAACCAGCTCGCAGGTTAAAGGGGCTATGGTTTATCCGGCTATCATAGCATTTATGGCTATATCGGTAACCATTTTTCTGCTGTGTTTTGTTTTGCCGAAGTTTGGGGCGATATTTGCAGGCAAGGAACATCTGCTGCCGACGCCGACTAAAATTCTGATGGGCAGCAGTGCATTTCTGCGGGGCTACTGGTTTTTAATTGTACCTGCTATAGCTGCTTCGATATGGGGGTTTCTGTTTTTTATCGGTACCGATGTTGGCCGGCTATGGTGGGATAAGGCGAAATTGACGCTGCCTATTATAAGAAAGCTGTGCCGAAGTCTTTATATAACGAGAAGCCTGCATACGATGGGTGTACTGACACACGCAGGTGTGCCGATTCTGGACACTATTTCGATAACATCACAAATATCGGGAAATATTCTTTATAAGAATATGTGGATTAGTGTCTATGAGGATGTTCGGCAGGGAAAGAAAATTGCGATGAGTCTGAGCCAGTATAATCTGATGCCGGCAGAGGTGGTGCAGATGATAAGAAGCGGAGAAGATTCGGGGACGATGAGCGATGTGCTAAGAGATGTTTCAGATTATTACGCAAGAGAACTCAAGGCAGTTATCAAAATGGTAACATCAATGATAGAACCTATAATGATAGTCTTGATGGGTGTTTTGGTCGGCTTTATAGCAATGAGTATTATGCTGCCGATATTTAAGATGTCCAGTCTTGTTTCGGGCAGATAGGAGAAGGTGTCAATTGTCAATTGTCAATCGTCAATTGAGTAGTGGTTTTACACTTATCGAGGTGTTAATTGCGATAGTATTGGTGGGGCTTGCGATAGTGTCCCTGGTTGTAGCCGGCGGTTCACTCACAAAAGCCAACGGTGCCGGAACGGATTTGTCAACTGCTGAGTTTGTCGCTGAGCAGATAAGAGAGCTTACCGCTTTGCTGCCGGTGGTTGACCCGCAAACAGGCACAGCTATGTTTGGCTCGGAAGAGGCAATACTGGCGGACTATGATGATATAGACGATTTTGACGGCGCAAGTTTTTCTCCGCCGATTGGCGCCGATAGGGGGGTACTGAATAATTTTGCCGCGTTTAGTCAGCAGATTACAGTTGAAAATGTCAGTGCGACAAATTTTGAACAGGTTGTCAGCGACCACGGCAGTAACTTCGTCAGGGTAACTGTAGAAGTTTTTTTGAACTCTAAGGAAATCAGCTCAGCAAGCTGGCTCCGAGCCAGATACTAAAAGGCGTGAAGCGTATCTCGTGAAGCGTGAAGCGAGATACGAAATACGAAATGCAAAATACGAGATACGAGATACTGCGCAGCACGCCTCACGGCGGAGATACGAGATACGAACCCGCTTTTACCATTGCCGAACTGCTGCTTGCTCTGGCAATAACAAGCATATTGCTTGCCGCAGTAGCGGTGGCCTTTAACGCCTCGGTTATAAACTACCAGGAAAACGAAAATATCTTTAAAACAACCAACTCTGCACGACAAGCCTTGTCGCAAATAACAAACCGACTTCGAACAGCAAGTGCAGTTGACCCGAACTCGCCGGTCAATGAATGCACACTGATTACCGCGGCTTCAGATGATATAACTTATCAATACAGCAGTGCGGACAGTAAGCTTTATCTTATTACAAACGATGATCCCTCTGACGATGATTATGTACTTTGTGACAATGTTACCGCTATGACTTTCCAAAAGGATACAGGTACCGAAGGCGGGACTGTTTATGTTAAGAGCGTTCAGATTTCTTTAACGGTAGTAAGCGGCAATGCCCAGCGGACGGTCTCAGCTGCTGTAGTTATCAGAAGAAATTTGAAGTAACAACTGTTTGTTCTGGTTTTTCCATTCGGCGTTTGGCGATTTAATCTTTCTTTACATAAAGGGTCTGGCTGGGGAAGGCAAACTCGATTTGTTCAGCCTCAAACCGCTTCATAATCTCCAGGTTGACCCGCTCATTGACCTGTTGGTACAGCCAGTAGTCGGCAGGCTTGACCCAATAGCTCATATAAATATTCAGCGACCAGTCGTTGAAGTCACTAAAATAGACCCGCGGCGGCCTCTGCGGGTCGGTATTTACCTCCGGAACATCAGCCAGAACCTCTCCTATAATCTCAACCGCTCGCCTGGCCATGGTATGGCCCGAATCATAAGTTATGGTGATATTGGATGTCCTGCGAATAAAGGGACGTTGGCCCACGTTTTCCACAATCGAGTTTGTAATTAGGCTGTTTGGTACGGTTACAAGATGGCCCTGCAGTGTTCGGATTCTCGTGCTTCTAAAGCCGACCTCCTCGACAGGGCCTAAATGCCCGCCGATTTTGACGAGATCATCGATTTGAAACGGCCTGTCGGCAAAAATCGTTACCGAGCCGAAGAAATTGGCGATAGTATCCTTGGCGGCAAGAGCGATTGCAATACCGCCGACTCCTGCACTTAGCAGTATCGTTTTGATCTGTCCGGCACCGAGAATAGTTTCTGCGATGAAAAGAGTCGCTATGATTGCAATGGTTATGCGCAGAGATTTACGTATTACCGGTACTAACATATCATCAAGCTTTGTTGCCGTCTTGCTTGCCCAGTGACTCAGATAATACTCAATTACATCGACCAGCCGAAAAAGCCCGTATGCAACGGCAATCGCTCCGACAGTCCTGGCTATTTTTGTCCAGCCCGTTCCAATAACCATCCTGATGCCGTCGGTGTCGCTGAAATACAGAAACTGTTTGCAGGCAAACAGCCCAAGTGCGAATATCGCCACGTATATTGGCTTACTGAGGCACTTGAGAATCAATGTTACGACGCTGACGCCTTTGGTTTTTTCTCTGCGCAAAGCGAAACCATCAATGGCATACTGGACGATTCGGCCCGCCGTCATTGCGACTAATATCGCTAATAAAACCAGCCCAAAACGCCAAATTGCATTGCCTTTGATGATTTCGTAATTGATGGTCTTCGCCCACCAATCAGCTGAACCTAATAATTTGCTTAATGCTGATGCCGTCATATTTCGTACCGCGTATCGTGTACATTACTTTCAGAGACAAGTTTGTCAGAGACTTCTATTTTAACTCGACAGACCAATAAGCATGGTCGAGGAATTGCTTCCAACTGTGGTAGCGTTGATGGCCGAGATGAATATGGACAAGTGGATTGCGTTTCGGCCTGACAACTTTCTGGATAAGCATCATTCCAGCCTGCCCGGGCGTGCGACCACCCTTTTTCACGTTGCATTTCACACAGGCACAAACTATATTTCCCCAGAGCGATTTGCCGCCCATACTCCTGGGGATAACGTGGTCAAGTGATAACTCGCTGGTTGGATACCGTTTGCCGCAATACTGACAACTATTTTTGTCACGAGCAAAAATGTTTCGGCGATTAAATTTCACCTCGCTTCGCGGCAAACGGTCATAAAATAACAGCCGAATAATCCGCGGTACCGCAACATGAAAATTTACAGTAGATACCCAATCGTGCCCATCCGGCTCAAAATGACGGCGCAATTCGCTTACCTCACACCAGCTCTGAAAATCATAAGCCGAATACGCACCCTGCTCAAAAGAAACCACCTCGGCAAGCTGACGAAACAGCAAAGAAAATGCCCGCTTTGCACCCACTATGCGGATGGCCATATAATGCCTGTTCAGCACGAGCACATTACAGTCCAGGCCGGATTTAAACTCGGCAGCAATCATAGATCACCAAATCATCAAAACAACCGTAAACCCACTTAGAGCAATTTAATTTTTCGTGTTCGCTTTATGCCTGTTGCGGCTTCGGCTGGCGGCATCAGATTTGCTCGCAATATTTCAATATCGCTGTGCAATCTTCTTTGCCGGCCTCGTCCTCACGACGGCCTAAATGCGAACAGAAAATATTAAAGTGCTCTAAAACCTGCTTATCCAAATAGCAAAAAAGCCCATAAGCTGCAAGTAAAAAGCATAAACTTATAGGACAAAAACGCTTAAATGACACCCGAAGAATATCGTACCATACCCTCAGCCCATCGGGACCGAACAGCAACCCTGTGGTATGGCTAATACAATACAACCGAACACAGCCAGAGCTGCCGCCGTTTCCTGCACACTTAATCAGGCATAGGCAACCAGGAAATGAGAGGGACAATGCCCATTTGCACCCCACCTCTCAGACCCAAAACAAAAAAGTAACTTTACAAACTTTATTTGCTTTCCTGGGCTGCTTCGCTCTCTGAGACTGCTTCGTCTTCCGAGACTGCTTCGTCTTCCGAGACAGCTTCGTCTTCCGGGGCTGCTTCGCTTTTCGAGGCCGCTTCGCTTTTGGGGGCTGCTTCGCTTTTCGAGGCTGATTGAGGAACTACATTTTCAGCCCTTAAACCCTTTTCGCCCTCAACAATGTCGAAACTAACCGGATCGCCCTCAGCAAGAGTCTTGTACCCATCGCCTGAAATACTGGCGTAGTGGACGAAAATATCGCGGCCGTCGTCGGTAGCGATGAATCCGTAACCCTTCCTTGGATTGAACCACTTAACTGTTCCTTCTGACATAAAACGCTCCTTTTGAACAACTTTGTCAAAACAAACTACTCTTCGCACGCCACAAACAATTACAACTGAAAAACCAGTCGTCTGCTGTTGTTATAGGCTCTTATTCAAATCAATTATTTCGCTTCAGCCGATTTTGCAGCAGGATCACAAAGATTTTCTCTCATCAACCGGCCCATCTTAAACTTAACCGTTCGCTTCGCAGGGACCTCAACACGCTCAAGAGTTTTAGGATTCTGGGCAACTCTGGCCGCTCTTGTTCTGGTTTCGAAGACACCAAAGTCACGAAATTCCAAACGATTATTCTTACACAATTCCGCTGTTATCTCGTCAAGAAACGTCTGAACTATCCGCTTGACCAAAACTCTTTTTGCTTGTGTACGTTCTGCAATCTGATCGATAAGCTCTTTCTTCGTGACTGTTGACATAGGCTACCTCGTTTCAAGAAAGACTAATTATGAAATCTGATTCTTCAATTTATCGCAAAACAAACCACAACAAAATAGAAACGCCCAAGTATCGCAAGTTACTATACAACAAAGACTTCTATACCGCAAGTAATTTTTAATAAAAATTTTTTCCGCTTCCCCCAAATAAAACCGGCCAGAAACAGTATCTTTACCCCGTTAGAAAGCATCCTTCGTCCTTGTTTAGCTGTTAGCCAGGCCCGTTGGAGAAAGTATTTCTAACGGTCGAGTTTCGTAACGACATTTCCCCCAATTACCATCTTTTTGAGGAAAGAAACCAATT